>NZ_JBVIHP010000044.1:0-45258 GCF_055570235.1 Streptomyces sp. NPDC031274
AAGGATGGCCATCGGGACCAGGGCCTTCGCTGTGGTGACCTTCGCTTTCTCCTCGTATCGCATGCGCTCAGTGTGCTGAACCTCGAAGTCACTTGGGTGCGGCTCGTTCTGAGGGAACGCACCGATACAGTTCGGCCTCGTGAAATACGCTGAAGAGGCTGGTCGGATATGGCGGACCTACGTGCCGAAACGGGGCCAGGCAGACACGATTCAGGGCGAGCTGATCCGCGCCGTGGAGAAGCTGCGTGACGAGGCCGGCCGTAACGGCAACATCAACTGGGACGACGGCTTCGAGCGTCTCGTGTCGTTCCTTCGGCGCACGCTGGATAACCCGCGGGTCTTCGACGTCGCCGCCTCGCAGGAGATCGCCGACGACCTGCTACTGATCAGCGATCGCGATGTTCCTGCGGATGACGGGCCCTTCGATCGGCTCACGGACCGTCTGGTGGAGTGGTGCAGGATGCATCCCGAGCCGCTCGCTCACCCTCATGATCCCGATCTGCGCCGGTAGTTCCGCCTCCGAGCATGGGTTGATTGGTCAGGCGATGAGGTCGTATTCCTGCCGATCGGGTGTGGGGTAAAGACGCTGGTGCTCGCGCCGTGCGTGGAAATGCCAGTACTCCTCGAAGTCGCCGTTGTCGATCAACGTGCGGAGCCTGAGGACGGCTTCGGCGCCGGCGAGGCCCCAGCGGGCGCCGGTGATATCGAGTCGGTCGCCGATCAGGTGTCGGCAGGCGCCCTCGATCGCGCCGGTGGCGATCGGCCAGCCAGCGGCCAGTGCGATGTCGTAGCGGAGCTGGTCGAGGTGGCCGGTCAGATAGCGGCGGCAGGCTTCCACGGCCTCTCGCCGACCGGCGCGTAAGCCGGTCCGCTCGGCTTGGGTGGTCATCTCCTGGGCGGCGCGGTCGGCTTGGCCTGCAAGGATCGTGGTGAGATGGCCGGCGACCCAGGTGTCGGCCTCGGTGGTGCCGGGCTTGTGGAAGGCGTGGGCGGCTGTCCAGACGTATTCGGTGACGTGCACGAAGTCCAGGAGCACGTTGATCGTGCAGCCGCGGCGGGCGGCTTCGCGGTGGATCAGGTCGAGTTGGTGGCGGGCGCCGTCGACCAGGACGACCCAGCAGCGATGGTGGCCGGGGTCGCGGGCTTCGGCCTGGGCGAAGACGTCGGCGATGACCTTCTCGGACGGATGGACCAGGGAGGCGGTGCACCACTTCCGCTCCGCGGCCGGGCCGCGGCGGATCCGGCGGCGGGTGCTGCGGCCGCCGGGCGGATGGATGACATCGTGCGGGCGCCGGGGAGCCGGGATGGCGTCGAAGGCGCAGGCCACGGTGGCCATCCGCTTGAGGTTGGGCTTCTCGCCCGGTGTGAGTCGGCTGCGATGTCCGGCCTCGGCGGCGATACGGGCTCTCTGAGCGGCAGGCCGCAACGCCTCCGGTCGCATGACTACGCCCTTGCCGTCGGCCTCGATGACCAGCAGGACATCTCGGCTGCAGGGGATGGGAATGTGCTGTTGGTAGAAGGAGTCGGTGTCACCGGAGGCGGCGGCCACCAGCTGTTCGAGACGGCGTTTGCCCAGTACTCGTCCGCAGCGTCGCTCCATCGCCTGCTGGGCCTGGCCGAACGAGCCCCGCACCGCCTCGGTGACCGCGAGCCGCCGCAGTCCCATCGAGTGCCGGCCCGCGGGCAGCGACAGTGCCGCATCGGCCGGATGAACATTCGCCATCGCAGGGCCCCGATAGGCCATGCGATCGACACGCACCAGGCCGAACATGCAGGCCAGCCAGCGGGCGTGGCCCGTCTCCCGCCACGGACGCAGCCGCCCGTCCGAGCCGACCACCCGTGGCCGCACTTCCCGCCTGGCTGCCGCCTCTTCCCTGCGGGCCCGCAGATCCAGGTGATCCTGCAGTAGCTGCCGCAGCAGTTGACGTCCGGCTACTTCCAGGCGTTCCTCCAGCTCAGCGTGGGTCCACGACTGGGCCGGCTTGCCTTGCAGGGTGCGTAACAGCGATTCGAAGGCACTGACCGAGCGGGCAAACAGGTCAGCACTCACGCTTGTGTCATACGGTTCCATTCCGGGGCTCTTCTCGGCGAGCGTCGATTTGGTTGGCACCTTCGACTCTAGAGAGAAGAGCCCCTCTTTCACGAGGAGTTGGACTCCATTTCCGCCTCCTGGTGGGCCGGAGAGAACAAGCCCGGATCGCCCTCGGTCAGCCAGCCTCTGACGACCAGTCGCTTCAGCTTCCCCCGCGTCCCCTCGATCTTCCCCACCTCGGCAGGCAGCCCGATCCTCGGCACGACCTGCTTGGCCCGCACCGGCCCGGGCGCATCCCGAACCACCTCTACGATGTCCCGGTAGATCTTCGGGAGCGCATTCGTGTCCATCCCCTGCCGCCAATGGGGCACCGCCAGCACCCCCACCATCTGCCGCTCGGCTCCGGCGTACGCAGATGACTCCTCGGCCTCGTCCGACACGGTGGCTTCCGGCTCCGCAGGCATCGCGGCAGAGGTAGCCGCCGACATCTCGGCCATCACCTCGGACACCGTCTCCCGAGCGATCCGCAACCGATCCAGACTCTCCCGAGCCTCATCCAACCGGCCAGTCACCTCGGCCAGTTGCTCCTCAAGTTCGTCCACCCGCACCCGGGCAGTCGCCTCCCGGGCCTCCAACTCCTCGAACAATGAGCCCATCAGGATCGCCTCCTCCACCGACCACGGTAGAGAGGGACCCAGCCGAACACACCCCGATCAGCACCGGCCTACCGGCAGCTTCCCTGCAGAAGAACCGCACCCGAAGGCTTTATCAGACAGCTACAAGCTGGCCAACGCCCCTGCCATTCGGACCGAACACGAGTACAGGAGAGACCTGATGCGGCAGCAGAGGGAAGCACGCAGCAACAACGGCGAACCGCCAGCCACTCCTCCTCGGTAGCGATCCGCATGCGCCAGGCGTTGTAGCCGCCGTGGTCACGACATCCATCCCGCAAGCCCCGACCGACCCCATCCGATGCGCCGGAGCCGAGCCCAGGATCTGTGTCACCGCCACGATGGAGGTACGGCGCGCGCATTGATTTCGGTGAGGCGGAGGGCCACTGTGATGACGAACTGGCGGCAGAATTCGAACTCTTCCTGGTTGGGGGCGTATCCCGGCTCCGCGTCGAAGCGGGGAGTGTCTGGATTGCTGTAGAAGAAGCTCACGCCTGGTGTGAGCTGAGTGAAACGCTGGTATTGGTGGAAGTCCACGCCCAGCGCCATCAGGCGCATGCCGTCTTGCAGGGCTTGGGTGACTTTACGCGTGTGCGTGTACTCCCTGGCCAACGTTTCCGCGCCACGTGGAGGCGTTCCCCTTCGTGATACATGATCAGGCTGGTGCAGGATCGATTGCACCTGGTTGGTGCGAAGGCCACGGCGTGGCATCTGCATACCGAAGCTGTAGACGGACAGGCCGTGCGGCGCATCGGCGTCGTTGGCCTGATCGGTCATGAGCTGCTCGAACGCGAGAGCCAATGTGCCCATGGCCTCAAGGCGGTTGTCCTCGGAGTCGAGCTGTGCGGCCTGCTTCAGGTATGTGCGTGTCTGGTCATGCTGGACGACTTCGGCTAAGTCGATGTCGTCGAAGGTGAGACCGAAGACGCGGGGCGTGTTCTCCTCGAAGAAGTGGGCGGTGTCGGCCTTCGCGTCCGCGATGGCCACCGGGCCGGGGAAGCCGGCCGTGTGCTTGAACCCGTTGCGGAGGTCGTTCAGGCGCTTGATGCCGTACTGCCCCTGGAGTTCGACACCGTCGTCGAAGTTGCTCGGGTGCAGTCCCTCGAAGAACCGTTTGATGAACGGGTCTCGGTCCTTCACGAAGGCGCCCAGGTGTTCGGCGGAAACGATGAGGAACATTTCCACGGCGTCGTGGAAGGTCAGCACGGAGGTGAAGGAAAGCGGCTCGGGTAGGAGCGACTGTTCGATGCCTTGGCGGTGCAGCAGCCTGATGAAGGCTAGGTTCTTCATGTTCTGAGGCGAGATCGGCTTACTGATGTCGGCGCTCCTTGCTGTGAGAGGGCTGGTGCCCCAGGGGCATTCTGGTCCGCCAGGCCGCCTCACACCTCCGGTTTCCGCCGTAGCGGGCAGGGCCTTCCGCCTGTGTATGCGGCGACAGGGCGGCGGCATGCCCTGCCCCAGTGGGAAGGTAGACGTGTCCTGCGCGAATGGATCTTCATATTCATAGGGGGATACGTGGGTGGGGAGCTTCATGGCGCATGGTGGAATCCGGATGCGCCAGACCTGCGGGTGCCGGGTTCGCTGACACGCACGGCGGATGGATGGCGCCTGAGCCTCATCGGCAGCCTGATGGTGAACTCGGGCGGCTGGGACGGTCTTCACCTTGTCCCGCCCCACACCATCTGGGGATCCTGTCGGGGCGTCCCGTACACCCTGCTGCAGTGCTTCCTGGAGTCTGACGTGCAGGGACCGGACCTCAGTGCGCCCCACAGCGCCAGCGATCAGTGGACCATGACCTGGCGCGTCGAGCAGCTGGTCCGTGGGGGTGAGATCACCGAGTCGACCCGCTTTCGTGCGGTGACGTTCGAGCTCACCGGCCTGTCAGCCTGGTGGCCTTTGAGCGGACTGCGCGGCTCGCAGGCGCGTTCCGGGCCCTACGCGGCGCCCGACGACGTGACCATTCCGCTGGACGACGGAGCGGTCCGCATCGGTGTCCGGGACAGCCGCCGCTTCGGCCGCCGGGTGAAATCCCTGCAGGAACACGTGGAGGTCAGTGCCGACAGGCGTTCAGGCTTCACCCTGGACGAGGTGGAGAAAGAGATCGCAGGCCCCCTGCGGGCTCTGGTCGCCATCGGCGTTGACGAGCCGGCCAGCGTATTCAACCTGCACCTCGTACCGGACGAACCCCTCACTCCAGGCGGGCCGCCGCGCTTCCTCGAAGTCGACCCTCACGACGGCGAGGAACCCGAAGAACCTGCGCCGCCGATGCACGCCCCGCTGCCGCTGTCCCCTTCCCTGGAAGGCGTGCCTTCGTTCATCCCAGCGTGGCTGGAGCTGGCCCGCCGCTGCTCCGTTCCGCTGGACGCAGTAGAACCCCACCAACGCTCCGGGTCCCTGCAACTGCAGCTCCTGGACGTCGTCAACGCAGGCGAGACACTCCATCGCGCTCTTCACGAGGAACTGGAGGAGCAGCCTTTCGCGGAACGTGTGCGCAGGGCGCTCGATGAAGCGGGAGGCTTCAACGCTGCCCAGCGCCGCGACGTACGTGACGCAGTCAAGGTATTCATGGGCAGCACGCTGGAAAAGCGCCTCCTGGCCCTGGCTGAAGAACTCGGGCCCGAGGTGTGCCAATGGCTCTTCAACGGCACAGTCAAACCGTGGGCCTATGTGACAGCCCGCATACGCAACGCACTGAGCCACGGCTTCACCGCCCCCGACGGGGTCCACTACGATCCCGGGGCGCTCGTGGGCGCGCTGCATCTGACCGAGGCCGTCATTACGCTCCGGCTCCTCACCGAGGCCGGCCTGCCCTCGGGCACGGTCCTGACCGCACAGCTCGACAGGCACCGCAGGATGCGCTCCCTGGCCAAGCAGAGCATCGCCGACTGGCCCGCACTGGCCCACCGCATCAGCCCAAACCAATGGCCGCAGCCCCAACCCGAACGCTCCGAAGGCCAATCGGCATCGTCAGAGAACGAAGGTGGGATACCGCACGGCGCCGAGAGCAGCCCGCAGTTGCCGGAGTGACGGGCGCGACAACACCTTCGCCGTGTACGGGGCCGACTGCGTGGCCCCGCCACGCCCCATACTCAAGCATCGGCAGGCAGGCCAGGCCGGTGCCGAGCATGATGCGGTCGACAGGGCTCACGGAGTGTTCACACGGGCTGCGTGAACGCGGAGTCCAAGCGCTCGAAGGGCTCGGACGAGGCGGGCGCGGTTCTGGGCGCAGCGCACGGTGCCCTCCAGCGTTGCGGACAGCCGGCCTTCTGCCTCACGCAGGACGACGTCGGCGAGCGCGCGGGGCCCGCTGTCCTTCGGCAGCTGGTCGGCGCGGCGGCGGAGATGGGAGGTGATGGGGCGGGCGTGGCCGGTGAGTTGGAGGGCAATCTGCTCCAAGTCGTGGGTCGTGAGCGTGTCCTCGCCGGTCCAGGCGAGGACGGCTTTGACGAGGCTCTCGTACGGTTCACGATCTAGCGGGAGCCCGCCTTCGATCAGGCTCCGCAACCGCTGGAGGTCCATCTGCTCAGCCATCCCGCGATGATGAGCCAGGTCACGCTTCGGATTCCAGACGTGACCGCACTGGGCGGTCCATGAGTTCCCCTTCGAGGCAGGGGCGAGGTTCTGCAAGGGGACGACGCCGCAGGCTGGAGGCCCTCTGTCAGTGGTGCCTGGTATCTGGTGTGCTGTCAGATACGCCGTAAGCATGCCGGATCGCTGGGAGATGCGATTCATGCCTTTCACTGCACTGCACCCCGAGCTGGGTCTCCTCGACTCGACCCTCCATGGTCTCGGACATGATCTGGAGTGGGGACAGATCCACAAGGTCCACCCCCGCGTTCTCCTCACGTGCCCCGACTGCTCCTGGGGCCTGCACCCGAAGGTCTCCCGGTACGGGGTCCGGTTCTTCTGTCACGACCGCGACCGGCCGGAGTCGTGCGAGCTGCTGAACGAGTCGTGGGAGCACCACATGCTCAAGCTGGAGATGGCGAGCGCGATCCGGGCGGCCGGGTGGTTCGCGACGTTGGAGATGTCGGCCGAGAACGGGTCGTGGCGGGCAGACGTCATGGCCTCGTCCGCTGACGGGAGCCGGCGTATGGCCTGGGAGGCGCAGCTGTCGCCGATCACTGTGGACGACATCGCCGCCCGCACCGACCGGTACGCGGCAGAGGGGGTCCGGGTGTGCTGGGTGCACCCCGGCGCGAGGCCACCACAGTGGATCAGCACGGTGCCAGCCGTCCGGGTCAGGGCTCCGCAGGAGCGAGATCAGCCGTGGGTGGTGGACGACGGGCTCGCCGGGTTCGTGTACCGAAGCGGGCGGTGGGAGTTCCAGGAAGAGCCCCTGGAGCGGTTCGTGCGGTGGGCGCTGGAGGAGCAGCTCGTTCCCGCCGAGGTGCTGTCCCGGTACCGGCGGGTGTACCGAATTGTTGACGGTGAGCAGCGGCGGTTCCGTCGGGAGCGGTGGTGGACGTCGCGGAAGTCGATCGCTGATCAGGGCAGGCACGAGGTGATGCGGCAGCGGCAGGATGCCGCGCGGGCGGAGCGGGAGGCCCGGCAGAAGGAGCAGGAGGAGGCTGCGGAGCGGCGCCGCCGGGAGGTGGAGGAACTCGAGCGGGTGCGGAAGGCCGAGGAGTCTGAGCGTCGACGACTGCAGCGGGAAGAGGAGGCGCGTCTGCGCCTGGAGGAGGCACGGCGGCGGTGGGCGGAGGAGGATGCGCGCCGGGAGCAGGAGAGGGTGGAGCGCGAGGCGCGTCTGGCCCGCGAGCAGGCCGAACAGGAAGAGAGGGAGCGCCAGGACCTGGAAACGGCGCGGGCGTGGTGGGGCCGGCTGTCGCCGCAGCAGCAGACTGAGCTGTTCGCCGCCGTAGCCGAGCACGCCTGGCGCGAAGCGAATCTGCGGGTGGAAGTCCCGGAGCAGCCGATGATGTGGTCGCAATACGCCCGCGGTGTTCCGGTGCACGTGGCCGACAAGCAGCGAACGCTGTACGGAATCGTGCGGCCCTGCCCCGGCCTCGTCGCCGACTGCCCCACGCTCGCGGAAGAGCTGGTCTTGGTTCGCAGCGCCCACGAGTCGCGCGAACTCGCCGCCGTCCTGCCCCGGGGCAGGATCATCCACCTCGACCTGCCCGAGCACGAACAGCTCACCATGATCTGAAGCCCCGGTCCCGGATGCTGAACCACGCCTTGGGCGACTTCCACGGCTGCAGCCTCCTGACGCGGACGCCCTACGACGCCAGCAACTGTTGGATAGCGTCCCCACATGTACATGCAGATAGAGCCCCTTGAGGCGTGGGAGAGGCTGCGGGCCAGTCGTTCTCATCGACCGGGTCGTGCAAGCAGTGGGGCGCGAGCCAAGACGTACACCACGGCTCTGGAGCAGGCGCAGCAGATGTTCAGGGCAGCCGAGGTCGTGGGCCCGCAGACTCGTCCTTTGCTGGTGTTCTACGGCCTGAGCCAGGCTGGCAGAGCCATTGCGGCTGCGGCCGTCGACCTCAAGGGCGAGGACTGGAACCTGACCTCGCACGGAATCCACGCCTCGGGCTACCACCTGGACTTCGCCGATATCGAGATCCGCACGGATCCTGTTGGCACTGCCGGCAGCTTCGTACGGCTCAGCCAACTGCTGCGGTCGCCGGTCTGGGGCAACGTCACGGTCGTGCGGCTGGAGGAAGTATGGGACACCCTCCCCGCCAACTTGCAGTACCCGCTGACCGACCGGAAACGGTTCACGCCCCTGTACGCCCCCACAGACATGGTCAGAGGCGTTGACTTCCACCCGCTGCTCACCGTGGAAGTCGCTGAAATCCCAGATCGCGTCGTGGACGCTGGCAACCGCACGGCTCTGGACGACTTCCTGCAGAGCTACCCCGGCACCGCCGGGTATGAGGACTTCGCCCGTCGCCAGGCGGGAACCGACGCAGAGCCGGATTTCGGGCGACACTATCCGAACGGCGGCTACCTGCCCATGCATTGGAGGATGCCTGCGGAGAGGGGAAGCCAGGCCGAGCGTCTGGAACGCCTGTCGTCGATGACCCGGAGGTACGCAGGGCATCGCTACTTCTTCCCCACTGTCACGGGTCTGCCCCATGAACTCCACCCTCTGATGGCCTGGTGGGCGCTTCTGTACGCGCTGTCGATGCTCGCCCGCTACCAGCCCGCCCAGTGGGCAAACCATATCAACGTGGACAGCAGCCGACGCACGGTGCCCATCGAAAAGATCCTAGATCGGGCCATGGAGCACCTGCCCGTACTGATCGCGGACACCATCGAGGAGGTAGCTACTTGGCCGGAGACGCCGGCCGTCCGGCCGGATGCCACATCAGGCTGACTTCGGTGCCCGCCCTGCTCGCCAGCTGGCCGGCGGGCGGAGGCGTACCCGGCCTTCGGCCCACTCCGGGCCGGGGTCGCGGTGGGTTGCGGTGTCCGCAGTCCAAGCACTTGCCTGGCTGCCCTCACGCAGTGGATGGAACGGTTGAACAGGCAGACAGCCGCCCACGGGAGGAAACTGGGACAGGGGCGTTCCCATCTGAGGCAGGTACGTCGTGGATACCAAGCCGCACTTCATTTTCGGCGTCGACCTTGATGGCGTCGTCGCCGATTTCTACGGCTACATGCGCACCGTCACCGCGGAGTGGCGCGACGTCGACGAATCAGAACTCAGCCCGGACGTCGCCTACGGCCTGCCGGAATGGGGCCTGGTTCCCGGCGAATACGAACGACTCCACCGCTTCGCGATGACCCAGCGGGACGTCTTCCACAGCCTGCCGCCCATCAAAGGCGCACCACAGGCTCTGCGCCGGTTGAGCCGCGAAGGTGTCCACATCCGCGTAATCACCCACCGCCTATACCTGCCCCACTCCCACGAAACGGCGATCTTCCAAACCGTGGGCTGGCTCGATCACCACGGAATCCCCTACTCCGACCTCTGCTTCATGGAGGTCAAAGCCGACGTCGGAGCACACCTATACATCGAGGACGCACCCCACAACATCAAGGCCCTCCGTGAGGCGGGTAAACGCGTGATCGTCTACACGAACTCAACCAACGCACACATTCCCCATGGGCGGGGAGGCCGGGCCGATACCTGGACGGAGGCCGAGCACATGGTCCGGAACCGGTACTACAAGTGGCTGATGAAGCGCGGCCTCCCGCTCCCCATCGCCCCCGGCCAGCCCCCACCCGCACCCCCGGCTACCTGTGCACACGGATGACGGGACCGCCGCGGCCGCAGCCCGCGCACGGTCCAGCAGTCGGTAGACGGTGCAGGCTCCGAACGCCCGGATCGCGGAGTCCCGCCATCGCTTGCGCAGCTCGGTCAGCGACAGCAGCGCCTTCCGCTTGGGTGGGCGGGTCTGGTCGGCGGCCTGCCGGTCCAGCGCGTAGTCGGCCCGCTCCCCCGGCTGGCGCCCTTGCCGTCCCTCGTAGGCGGCCACCAGGACGTCCTTGGCGTCGGCGATCTGCTGGCGGCGGGTGGACTGCCAGCCGATGAGCCGCTGGTTGATGCCCGCAGTCTCCATGACCGGGCGGCGGCCGGGCGTCACCTCGCGCGGCTCCCACGCCCCCCCGAGGCGAGCGGACACCTCCTCCATGAAGTAGAGGGAGTAGAGGGTGCCGGCCGCAACAATGTGCTCCAGCGTCGAGTCCGCCGACAGGTTCCCCCATGCTCCAGCTCAGTCGGGTGCTGTGACCGTTCACATGAGGGGGCAGGGGCCCAGACCCCGCCCGACAGCCCTGCTCCACCAGCCCGTCCGCACGAGCTCGCCGAAGCCCCACGAGCAGCACATCCAAGCCGATGATCAAGAAATCCCCATTACCCCCTCATGCCCCACAGCAAGAAAGTTATCTTTCTAGTTACGACGCTCTCTTCCTAACTCCAGCACTGCAGCTCCAGGACACACAAGCCGCCACCTCCGCAACCCAACCACCGAACCACCCCAGCTCAAACGCCATACCACTCAAGATCAAATAACTATCCCTGCACTTCAAACAGAGCAGGTCAGCCACATGCTGATGTCGTAGCTACGCAGAAGAACGACAATTCAGGACGGGCCAGTATGGTCAGCGGTGCCCGTGAGCAGGGGTGCGAATTGGTAGTGCCCGCGGTAGGTGGCTCGGTTGATGATGTCGCGGGCTAGTTCCTGGTGTTCAGGACAGGCAAGTCCGGCCAGCAGAACGGCGCGGATGTCGCTCTCCCTGATCCGTGGGGCGTAGTCGTACATGTCCAGCGTGGTGACCCATCGGTGCATCAGTTCCAGGACTGGCCCCAAGTAGTCGGTGGCTGCTTCAGCCAGGAACGAGTAGATGCGCCGGTCACGGCCAAGGCGTCCGGTCGTCTCAAGGACAACGCTCAGCTGTTCCAGACGCCAGGTGACCGGGAAGGCATCATTGCGGGTCAGCGGGCCGATCAGGGCGTGAATTTCCTCGGATTGCAGTGCGGGTCCATTCACGGTGTCGTCCCGAGCGGCCAGGCGCCAGGTCCACCACTGCATGATGTGGTCGCGGGTATCGGCTGGCAGATCACGGTGGTGAACGACTTCGCTCAAGAACGAAGCGAGCTGAACTCCAGCCACGGGTGAGGAGTGCAGGTAGTCGGCCATGGTGCTCTCGTCGTCCAGTACGAGCAGACCTGCCAGATAGATGGCCATGAGGTGATCACCCAGCCGCCGGTGCAAGTCCTGGTGATCCTGACCGTTCGCTGCGGGTGTGCGTGCTGCGGTGCGGTAGGTGTCCATGAGGAGCCTCACGACGGACTCGGTGAGTGATGAGGCGGCGCTCAGGTGGGCCGTCCAGCTGGCACGGCCCAGTGCGGTGTCGAGGTTGAACAGGACCTCGATTCGGCGTCGCGTCCACGCCGGGTTGAGAGCATCGAGTCGGGTGATCAAGGATCCGACGGTCCGGCCGACGGAGCTGGTGCCCGGGGCAGCGGGTGTGCCAGCCGCGTCCAGCAGCAGGGTGTCCAAGGCGGTAAACAGCACGTGGAAGGCAGCACCGTGTTCGCGACGCCACAGTGCCCACGCGACGGCGGCTCGCAAGGCTGTTTCCAGACTCTCGTCGCAAACAGACTGCTGGTTGTCGTCAAGGTCGTCTTGTCGTGATCTGGCGGCGCTCCAGACCGACTCGAGTACGTCCCACAGTGCGTCGCCGAGCAGGGTGGGAATCTGCTGGGTGCTCTGCAGCGCCAGTCCCGCCAGCACAAACCGGGCGACGGCCAGGTGCAGGGTCCCGGTGTCGGAGGCATAAGGACCGCTGGTAGCCGACTGTACGAGCGGGAGAATGGTGGCCCATCTGAGTTGCTGGCCGGCCTGAACAGCCGTACGGAACCCGTCGAGAACGGCAGCGACGTGATCATCGGCCAACACGGCGAACTGCGGGGCGTCCTCTTGGTAGATGAGGGCCTGTCTGGTCACGGCGGCTTGCAGCTGGCCGCAGAAGGCCTCGGCGTTCGTGCCGAACCGGGTCGGTGTCGGCTGGAACTGCCGGACGTGGCTGATCAGATCGGTCGCGGTCATCGCGGCCAGGTTCTCCGGCGAGCCCCGCTCTTCGGCTTCCGACCAGGCCAGGGGCTGGGGAATCGTGTCCAGCGACGGTGCCGGGCCGAGGTTCTCGCACAACTCTCGGTAGCGCCGCAGCTGCTGCTCGGGCAGGACATCGGCAAGTGCGGCGTAGCGGTCTCGCTGCCAGGCGCCCGCCCACTGCTCTACATACTGCTCCGGCGGCTCGGCGCCACCAGGAGTGCTACGGAACCGCTCCACGAACCGTTCGGTGTCCGGCCCGGCGTCGATGACGGCCAGTACCCCTTCGAGCGCGGCCGGGCTCAGTGAGCTGGCACTGGCGCGGGCCAAGAGTGCCCACTCACGCTGCGACGGGGCGGCGGCGATCTGGTCGGGGTCCGTCAGGATGCTCTCCACCGCGTCCGGGGCGTTGACACCGTGACGCTGGAGAATATGCAGGCGGAGCCTGCGGAAGACCAACCACGGCTGAGACTCCAGGATGGAAAGGACCCGGCGGATGTCCGTGGCCGCAAGATGGTCGGCCGTGTCGCGGACCGCCTCGGTGAACAGGGCACGGTCGTCAGAACGCATTCCCCCGTGGCCTGGGTCCAGCAACGGGTACCACACGCGGGACAGGTCCTCCCCGCCGGCGCGGTCAGGGTCCATTCCGGTGGCAAGGAGCGTGCTTGCCAGACTGCTGGTCAGCGCCTCCAACCAAGTCGCCCCCAGGTGACGGGCCAAGGCAGCGTTGTGCGTACTCAGGATCTCCTGGAGATCGTAGTCGTCGAACCGGTCACCGTGCTGTGCGGCCTGCAGGAGCGCGGCCATCACCGCCAGGGCTTGCTCGGTGTGGCCGCCCTGGGCGCAGTGGACTGCGAGTTGGGCGTAGCGGTCCGGGGCGATCAAGTAGGGGCCATGGATCGCTTCCACCGCCCGCGGCACCAGACGCGCCGCGTCCGCGGTGGCCAACAGGAGTGCCACCTCCGCAAGATCGAGGTTGACCCGCGGGTTATCCGTCGACGGGATCTGCTCAGCGATTGCTGCCACGTCTGCCGGGGCAACGCTGGTCATCCGCACCAGATACGTTGAGGCTGGCCAGGCAGGAAAAGCCACCATGCGCGCTTCGTCGTCGGTTTCCGGTGCCGGCGGCGTACTGAAGAATCCGTGCTCGCGCAGGTGCGGCAGCCACCGGGGGCGTCCAGCAGCCCGAAGAAGCGTTCCTGCGTCAGGTAGTCCTGGGGAAAGGATCCCAGGAGCAGCTTCACATGGGCCTTACCCGGATTACGGACAGCAGCCAAGGTCTCCAGGCGCTGCAGCACGGTGACGTAGCGGGTCTCAAAGCGGTCGAGCACCACATCGAGCATGTCCTCCAGTTCGGCCAGGCGCACACGGACCGCTGCGTCCATCGGCGTCTGTTCCATACGGACCCGGTGCGCGTAGGTGTGCAGTTTCCTCGCTTCTGCCAGCCAGACGATGGCCGCGGGGTTGTCGGCTGGGATACCCAGCCAGTCCAGGACACCTTGTACTTCGAGCACGTGCCGCTGCCCCGCGCCCGCGGTCGGATCGTTCCGGATGGCATCGGGCAGGAGAACCTCGCGAAGGGCGCTCTCCAGTTCCCGGAACAGGTGTGAGACCAGCATCCCGGTCGAACGCAGCGGCAGATCTTCATCCAGCAGGGTGCAGATATCGGCGTACCAGCCCGCGGGCCCGGGGCCGAACCGGCGCAGACGGCTCAGAATGCGCTGCCGCCTATCAAGGTCGGCCGGGCCGGGGCGCTGCCTGGACAATCGCTCCAGAGGAACCTCGCGGTCCTGCGCCTGTGGCACCGGTGCCCCCCCCTGTCGGCCGACCCAGGCCAGCGCCCCGATCGGAGAGCTGACCGTCCCAAGGACACGCCGGACTACACCCTGATCGTTCCACAGCCACCCAGAATTGACGCAGTAACCGGATGGCCGTACCGGAGCAGTTGCACCCGGTGATCGCCTCGGAGGTGCTCACCATCCAGCGACCCGCCGGCGACTGGCCCGGCTACGGGAAGAAGATCTGGTCGAACCGCATCACCCTGTTGCAGGCCGGACGCATCCGGGTGTGTTCCCACCCAGTACGGCGTGCAACTCGTTGCCGAACGGCCCGATATGCGCGGGCGCCGACCTCCCACGGACGGCGTCCGATCCACCGCTGTACACCCGCAGACCGCTCACACAGGCCGTGACCGAGACCGCGCTCACCTTCCTCACCGCCGCCACAGCACCTCGTGCCGGCCACACAACGAGCCCCTGCTCAGCACGGACACGCGCCGGCCCACACCACCCTTATCAACAGACCCCCACAGGCCGCAGATCAGAAGCCTCATCACCATTACCGGAGCATCTTGCAAGCGCCCGCCCCCTTCTCAAATAAGTCTCAAGACCACAGCTCGGGCCACACACACCACACCAACTAAAAACCTCGGAATCACACCTCCAAGCCGTGGACCGATTCGGCGATCGGCCCTTCTTCCATCTGAGTGACATGGAGCCGGTCGCCGAAGGCTTCCGCACCCGCGACTGCGGGACGTTGTCGACCGTGGACAATGAAGACCCGCAGCCCCGTGTGGTCGGCAAAAGAGGACAGATCAACAGAATGGGCAGTGCTGGGCTGAGGATGAAGGGTGAGCCGGGTCAGCGATGGGAAAACTCGCGCCAGCTGCCGCAGATCTCCTCCCTCGGCAAGCGAAGGCAGGGTCAAAGAGCGGATCCTGGGTAGGGCGGACACCGATTCCAGTGCTACTACGGGCGACGCCAGAGGCAGCTGCACTGCGCGCAACTTGGGGAGCTCTGCCAGTCGCTCGAAAAGGTCGTGTACAGGTACCGGATGCCACAGGGCCAAACCCTGCAGCCCGCTCCATCGGCTGAGCCCATCAAGCCTGAGGGCAGGGCTGTTCACCGACAACCGAGCGACCCCTGGATGTGGCGGTGGCAGCCTGTTGACGCCTGAGCCAGGTAAGCCGACGACGCGTAGTTCGCGTAGTGCCAGCAGCTTCGGTATAGCGTCGAGGTCTTCCGACTGCATTCCTGAGGCGTGCAGTTCCAGTTGCCGGATGCCTTGCAGTTGCCACAGATGCTGCAACTGATCACGGCGGCTGATGACGAAATTCAGGTCGCCGATCCGCATATGCGCCAGCACTTCTCTCGAGTAGTGGGCAGCGGAGACGGGGTATGAGTCCCAGGCCTTCAGAATCGACTGGCGTACTGCCTGGTTGGGCAGTTGCGTAAACGAACGTATCAAGGGCAGGCAGTCGACAGTTCCGATCTTGTACAGGGTGTCGAGAACGAGTAACTGGTGTTCTTCGCTCAGCGTCTCGGCGGCAGGCACTAGCGGGAGGACGTAGGAGCCCAGCTTGGCGAGTTCAGTGGACTGGACAGTGCTCGTCGGAGGCATCAGAGATCTGACACGTGAAGCGACTTCAGTGCGTATGTCCTCATCCAGGTAGACCGCTGTCAGTGCACATTTCGCGGCCAGCATGCGCATTTTCCACTGCGCCCATGCGCTTGCCTGATCGCCTTGGACAATGAGGGGCTCAAGTATCTGCCGCAGCTCACTGCGGTTGCACTGGCCTGCAGCTAGCTGTACAATATCCTCCCATTCTTGCTCAGAAGCATGTTGGAGCAGCTCGCCGAAGTGATCGCTCTCCCGGAACTCCTTCGCGGCCAGGTAGTCCTGAAACGTCCGGTGGATGAACTGGATACTGTCCTCTGCTCGTTCCTGCAGCAATCCACTACGGTTGAGTATGTGACGGAGAATCCGTTCCACTGGTGCTTGCTCGGTTATCCTGGGCATGCCGCTCAACGCCTTCAGCAGTTGTCCCTCGGCCTGCGAGTAGGTGAGCTGGGACTGTCCATTTCGCACCAGCCATGTGGCGATTCGCTGAAGTAGAAGCTCATGCTCCTTGGCCTCGATCTTGATTCCCTCCGGTGCGACAACGCCCCGCAGTGCATCCCGGCTGCCAAGCAACATTGCCAGGGCCCCTTGGTATAGGTCGTTGCGTCTGGTGGGCAGGAGGCCACGTCGCCGGCGGTGCAATGCGCAGATGACAGCGCACAGCAGCGGCGTACGGGCAAGATCACGCAATGCGGAATTAGTGGCGAACTGCTGGGAAAGGTCCTTTTCCAGCCGGGTGAGTTCGGCATGATCATTAGAGGAGGAGGACAGTTCCAGTCGTGCCGCACTGTGCCATACGTGGACGAACTCTTGGATGTCCGAATCTCGCATGCTCAGGAGCCTCACGCTGAGCACCCCGTGTCCCACACCGAGCCAGTCTCTGTCTCCCTCTACGGCCAGCGGCCTCATCGTGACCATGCAGCGCACCTGATCGAAGCGCTCCAGCAAGTCGATGAGCCACCTGCGGGCGGCCTCGCGGTCCTCCTGAGGCACCTCGTCCAGTCCGTCGACCAGCAGGAGCGCGCGCCCTGCTTCGAGAACTCTGTATGCCCAGCCCGGGGGAGGTTCATCAGCCATGAGTCTGGCTACCTGCGCCAAATGCGGCGGCCCCGGAAAGCCGAGGCCGTGGGCCCGCAGAGCGCGCATGGGGATGACAAAGGGTACAAGGCCGTTGAAGTCTGCGAGTTTTGGCCCGAACGTCGCACACGCGGCGTGGGAAGCAAGCCACCAGACCAACGTCGTTTTCCCGGCACCGGCTTCTCCGCGCAACAATACTACCGTTTCGCTACCAGACAGCAGGTCGTCAATGCGCTGCGGGCTGGGGCGGACGGCAGATCTCAGGCGCAGACTGGACGGCTCTGCTTCCAGTGGCAGATAGGCGGCGTCCAGGTCCCAGCGGGACTCATCGTTGGACAGTTCCTCGATGCCAATAATCTCGATTCTTCGATACCGACCCTTGACCGCCTTGCTGTATTGCTCCTCGAACGGCTCGTCGCCCCGTTGATCGTTGGTCACGCTCTCCATGACCACTGGCAGTTGCCTGTCGTAAGGGAGGCGGTCAGTGGGAAGCAGACGCATGGGTACCGCTTCGACACGCATGTGATCACGCCCTCGCGGGACGTCAGTGACGATGCCAATCAGCACGCTACCCGCGAATACCGGCGCACCGGACAGACCGGCCAGAGGGGATCCGGCCCGGTCCTGCTCGACAACGGAACGCCGGGAAAATTCGCAGACCATGGTGGCCCGAGGGCGGCCCACCAGCGGCAGCACCGTCACCTCGAACTGATCGAGCTCTAACTCCTGTCGGTCGCCGTGTCGTTGAGCCGCAGGGAAACCCACGACCTGACAGTTCGGCAGGGGCTGACCGGAGGCCACCGTGCCCCAACGCAGGCGGCGCAGTAAAGCGGTGGAATCATCGGGAAGCACCGGTGTAAGAGCCTGCAAGAGGGCGAGGTCGGTGGGCGGCGTCTCCTCGACGTCCCGTATTTGTTGCCCTCTTTCCGACTCGCGCCTCGGCAAGCCGAGGCCCGGCGCTGGCGGAGAAGCATCCTCCCGCGAGCGCTGGGCCTCGCGTGGGGGCGGGAGAATCCCAGATCCCCTACTCTCCGGGCTGAGGGTGGGATCTCTCTGCGGAACGGCATCGCGAATGGGGCTGCTGCGCCAATATACGTGGCAGGTAATCCACTCCGAGAGATCCGGGTGGATGACGCGAACGGTGTCGTGATCTCGCACCACATGAGCGGCTGTGAGGATCAGCGAAGGGGTCAGGAGCACCCCCGTACCTTGCGTGGCCCCCTGCACAACAACCACGCGGTGAGCCGCAGAGCGTGCTGCGCTCACGAGTCGCCCGCATCACGTCCGAAATGAGAAATATCACCCGGTTCATCATTCCCGACCTGCCATGACCTCCCTGTATGGACGTCCTTGGGCTTGAGAGTGAAGGCCACCTTGTGGGTGCTGGCTTTGGCCGATGCCCCACCGACCCCCGCGTCCAACACCCAGGCACGTATTTTCAGGCTGCCCTTTGTCTCCCTGCGCAGCTCGACCGTGAACTCCATCTGGATGTCGCCGAGTTCGAAGACCAGGTTGCTTGCCACCCCTTGAGAAGCAGCGGCGAGCAGCTCATCGCGTACAACTTGAACCGCGGCCGCCAGCTCGATCGCGTCATCGCTCACATCGTCCCCCTAGCCAGCTTGACACTCTTGCGGAAACGTACCCGCTTCCGCAGAGCATGAAGGCTGCTTCATGGCAATTGAAGCGGCCGCACTGCATCGCCCCGCCTGACTGGGCCACTGATCTCTTCTGGGAACTGTCGGCGTGGGAAACGGATGGTGATCCTTGCGGTAGGCCGGTGGGGATACACACAGAGCGGCGAGCAAGTGGGTGTCTGAGAAGCCCCTTTCAGGGCAGGCGACTTGAGAGTTCCTGCACTCCGGGGTGGTGGGGATGAACAGGCGGCCGTATCCGACGGATCTTTCCGATGTTGAGTGGCGTGTCCTCGCGCCGTTGGTGCCGCCGCCGAAACCAGGTGACCGTCCGCTCAAGCATCCGCAGCGTGAACTCCTCGATGCTCTCGCGTACTGGCTGCGGGCGGGCTGCGCATGGCGGCTGCTCCCGCACGATTTCCCGCCGTATCAGACGGTCTATCGCTACTGGCGGCAGTGGCGGATCGAGGGCCGCTGGGAGGAGATCCTCTCTGCCCTGCGGTCCCGCGAACGCACCGGCCAGGGCCGTGAACCACCCCCAAGCGCTGGGGTGCTGGACGGCCAGAGCGTCAAGGCCACCGAGCGCGGCGGCTGGCACGGGTACGACGGCGGCAAGAAAGTGCTGGGCATCAAACGCCACCTCCTGGTCGACACGCTCGGCCTGGTCCTGGCCGTGTGCGTCAGCCCGGCGAATGTAAGCGACCGCGACGGCGCCGCAGAGCTACTGGCCAGGTGTGCCGGCAAGTTCCCGCGGCTGGAACATCTCTGGGCCGATCAGGGCTACCGCGGTCGCGGATTCCTGGCCTGGGTCCGCGAGGAGACCGGTATCACCATCGAGGTCGTGCAGCGTAAGGACGGCGGCTTCCGCAGTACCTGGGCCAAGGCCGACGCGCCACCGCGCGAGGTGCCGATGTTCGCAGTGGTCCCGCGCCGTTGGGTGATCGAGCGGAGTTTCGCCTGGCTGGGTCGCTATCGACGTCTCTCCAAGGACTACGAGTACCTGGCCGCCACCCAGGAGAGCGCGATCTACCTGGCCACGGTCATGCTCCTGCTGCACCGCACCGCCAGAGCCCTGCCCTGAAAGGGGCTTCTCAGAAACCCACTAAGAGGTCGTTTTCATCTTGAGTGTGGTGTTCTGAGTTGTTTTGGTCTGGCTCCTCATGTGCTGCTGGTGAGGCTGTAGGGGCGGCCTGTCCTAATGAGGCTGGTGGTGTGGCGAATGAGGTGGCGGGTCGCTTACGCCTGTCTCATTCCAGGACGCCCGAGTCTGTCCCGTGCTTCGACGCTGCAGGATGCACGCCTGGGCGCACGCCCCCGAGCTGCGGTATGCCCAGGTCATGGCTGACCGTCGTGCGTATCCAAGTGATCTGTCCGATGCCCGCTGGGAACTGATCGAACCGGTGCTGTCCACCTGGCGCTTCGAGCGCCGCGGCCGGGCCCTGGACTTCGGCCGGCCACCACGGCATGACCTGCGCGAGATCATGAACGCAGTCCTGTATGTGGACCGCACCGGCTGTCAGTGGGCCTATCTCCCGCACGACTTCCCGCCCTGGCAGTCTGTCTACGGCTACTTCGCCAAGTGGCAGAAGGACGGCCTCTTCGCCCAGCTCAACGGTCTGCTGCGGGAGTTAGTACGCCAGCAGGAAGGCAAACACCGTCACCCCTCGGCCTGCGTCATCGACGCGCAGAGCGTCAAGACCTCCACCTCCGTGCCCGCCACCAGCCAGGGCATCGACGCGGGCAAGAAGATCGTGGGCCGCAAGCGCAGCATCATCACCGACACACTCGGCCTGCTGCTGGCAGTCCTGGTCACCGCTGCCAGCGTGCAGGACTCCACCGCAGGCCGCATCCTCCTCGAGCAGACCGCCACCGACCACCCCGCCCTGCGCAAGGTGTGGGTCGACGGCGGCTACCGCAAGCACTTCATCGAGCATGCCGCCACTCTCGGCATCGACCTCGAAATCGTCCAACGCAACCCCGGGAGCAGGGGCTTCACACCGATCCCCAAACGCTGGGCAGTCGAGCGGACTTACGGCTGGCTGATGCTCCACCGCCGCCTGGCCCGCGACTACGAAACCCACCCACACCGCTCTGAAGCCATGATCCATGTCGCCATGACCGACCTCATGGCCCGCCGCCTCACCGGAGAGAACACGATCTCCTGGCGCGACCCCTCACCAGCACATCAAAGCCGCATCTCGGGATGAAACAACAGGATGAAACGACCTCTAAGAGCTCGTCCTCAAAGCGCTGGCAGCCCTGCCGAGGCAGCAACGCCGCGTCTTTGCCTGGATCTACGACGGCTTCTCCGCCCGGGAGACCGCTGAACCGCGGGAAACAACCCCAGAGGCCGTCAGGAAGAACCTGGAGCGAGCCCGCAAGCACCTGAAGCAGGCCTGGGAAACGATGAAGGAGGACCACCAGTGAGCGAGGCGGCAACGCGCTCGGAGACCAACGTCGGAGACGAGGCTGCGTTCGACGCCTGGCTCGCCGCCACAGACGCCGCCCCCACGAGAAGGTGGAAGCCTCGCTGGATGTCGATTCCGGCCGCGCCCAGATCTTCGTGGCATCCGTCACCGCCGCGACCGTCCCGACCGTGGAAAAGGAGCCGGAAGCGTGGGCGCATCTGGAAGCCGTGCTGAGGGAGGCAGCCGATGGCATCGCGCACTGGGTCGCACTCGCGGCCCCCCATACCTTGTCCCATCAGCTCGGCAAGGCCACTTCGGGCCTTGTCTCCTCTACTGTGGCCTTCCACGGAGCTTGATGAGATAAAGACCGATCAGGGCGACGCCTACAAAGCCCAGGAGCACCCAGCCTCCAGAGTTTCCCGAGGCAATGAGGAATATCGAGAGGGCAAGTCCCAACAGGCAGAAGAAGGCGGTGAAGAGGGCGTAGCGTTTCACTCCTGCACGTTGCTCCATGGTCCAGTCGACTCTGGGCATTGCATCTCCCTTTCCTACGGTGGCCGGGGACAGTCTGTTGCCCCCGGCCACTTAGCCTGTCCTAGTGTCAGCCGCCGGAGACCGCGTTTCCCGCGATCTGACCAGCGCTCCACGAGATTGCGTAACAACCGGTTGCTGCCCCCAGGGACATGCCACCAGTGGCAGGCGCTGTGGCGGCCACTGCTGAAGCGCAAAGGCCTCCGGCAATCCCTCCGGCTACCACTCCGGCCACATCACCCCACAGGGCTTTCGTATCGCCTTCGATGAGGTGACCGATGCCTTGCCCGAGGTCACCGACGGGTCCTAGGGCATCAGCGAAGCTGAAGAGACCTGACGGGTCGATGCGGTTGACGGGGTCACCCTCGGCGTACAGGTAGGGGTTCTCTTCCTGGCCTGAGGGGTCAGGTTGGGTGAAACGGCCGATGTTGGGGTCGTAGTAGCGGGCCGCGAAGTGATACATGCCAGTCACATCCTGGTAGCCACCAGTAAACCGGTAGGGCTGACTGACCTTTTCGCTGCTCGCCGCTCGCGTAACGCCGCGAGGGCTGTAGGAGTAGCTGTTAACCTTCGTGCCGGATTCGTCGGCTGTGGCGACGACGGAGCCGAGGGCGTCGGTGAGGTAGTAGTGCGCCTTTCCGTCACGGGTCATGGAATTGAGTGTGCCCCCGGGTTCCCGGTTAAAGCCGGTGTCTACCTCCGCAGTTGACGTGGCAGAAAGGCCGATCGGGCCGTTGTGGAAGAAGGTGTCGCCGAGCTTGATGCGCTCGCTCTGGTCGGTGGATCCGTACTGGCCCTCATAGGTCTTGCCGCCGACCGTCAGCGAGGTGAGCTGGCTGTGATCCGACCAGGTCTCGCCGGAGCGTGTGCCCTCCGGGGTGGAGGCTGCGGCGGTCTCGTGGCCTTCCTGGTCGTACGACCAGTTCGTGGAAGAGCCGTTCTTCGCCGTGATCTGCTGCGCGTCGTTCACCGTGTAGGTGGTGCCGCGCGGGCAGCCCTTCTCGGTGCCCTGACTGGTGAGGTTCCCGGCGAGGTCGTAGCAGTACTGCCAGGACTCGTTCACCGCGGAACCCTTGTTCTCCGCCGCGTAGGAGAAGCGCCCCGCTCCGTCGTAGCTGTAGCTGGTCTTCGTGCCTGTCACGGCGTCGGTGCTGGTGCGGATCTTGTCGCCGTCGGTCTTGGCATCGGTCCCGTAGCCGTAGGTGTAGGCGAGGTCGACCAGGGTGCCCTTGGGGGAGGTTGCCTTGATCTTCTCGGGGCGGCTGGACTTGTCGACGCCGACCTTCTGCACAGTGCCGCCGGGGTAGGCGGTCTCGGTGCGGACGTCGTTGTTGTTGTACTTGTACGTCGTCACCCGGCCCTGCGGGTCCTTGAGCTCCTTGAGCTTGTTGACCTCGTTCCAGGTGTAATCGACCTTCCCTGCCGGATCCTGGTAGAAGTCGACGTTCCCGGCCGGGGTGTAGGCGAGCAGGGTCTGAGAGCCGTCCTGCAGGCTGCGGACGGTCTCGCGCTGCAGCGGGTCGAACTGGTACTTGATGGTGCCGGTGTTGTCGTCGCGCTGGGTGAGGTTTCCGTCGTCGTCGTAGAAGTAGCGGACCGTGTCGTTGGTGGTTGAGACGGTCTTGATGCGGTCGAGGTGGTCGTAGGTGAAGACCTTCTTGATGCCGCGGCCGTCAGTGAGAGTCTCGGTGCGCCCGAGGCTGTCGTAGGTGTAGGTCGTCTCCCCCAGCGGCTTCGGAGGAGTCACCTTGACCAGGTTGCCCTTGTCGTCATAGGTGAAGGAGGTTTTCACCGTCCTGGACGACGACATCTTCGTCTCGGCCGTGCACCGCTGCCCCTCAAAGCCCTTACAGGTGGGGGTGGCGGGGTTGTAGGTGTAGGAGACGCTGCCGCCGCCGGTGCCTTCCTGGGCCACCGATTTGGTGTTGCCCGCGGTGTCGTAGCCGTAACTGGTCTTCTCGCCATCGGCGTTGGTGGAGTCCTTGGGCACGTCCCCGCCGGCGATCGTCTGCCAGCTGGTCATCGACTTTCCGCCCGTCGGAGACTTCACGGACTCCAGATTGTTGCGGGTGCTGAACCCGTAGTCGGACACGTTGCCGGGTGTGGTGCCCGAGCCCATCGCGTCGGTGGACGTGTCCACGTTGTGGTTCGCGTCGAACTTTGTGGAGCGGGAGTGCTTGAGGGCGTCGGTGACGTCCGAGACCTGGCCGTCCTCGTCGTGCTTGTAGGTGGTGGCGTACAGCTCGGGGTCGGTGACCTTCGTCGTGCCCGCCTCGGTGGGCGAGGCCGCGTCGTACTCGTACTTCCAGGTCGGGCCGGTGTGGCCCGAGCCGTTGAACTCCGTGGCGCGCAGCATGGAGGTGACGCGGTTGGCGCTGTCGTAGGTGAAGACCGTGACCCGCCCCTCGGCCGTGGTGACCTTCGTCAGGCGGCGCGAGTCGTCGTAGTCGAAGGTGGTGGTCTTGCCCTCGGCGTTCGTGGTCTTGTGCAGGTTCCCGGCAGCATCCAGGTCGAATACGGCGGTGCGGCCTGAGTTGTCCTTGGCCTGCCACTGCGAGGCATCGGTTTTGACCAGGTCGATCCACCGGCCCGAGCGGGTCTCGGTCAGCTTGAAGCCCTTCTGCTCGCCGCCCTCGTCATGCTGGGTGACGGTGATGGCGCCCTTGTTCTTGTCCGTGACCTTGGTCAGCGTGCCGTCGGCGTTGTAGGTGTCCTTCGAGTGCGACTTCCAGTTCGTGACCGTATAGGTGCCATCGGCGTTCTTCTTCAGTTCCTTCGAGTAGCCCTTCGGCGTGGTGAAGGTGCCGTCGGCCTTCTCGGTGAAACGCAGGCTGTCGCCCGAGGCGTCGTACAGAACCACCTCGTCGTCCAGGACCTGGAGGTAGCGCTCGTACTGCTGCCACCACCGCTGGGAGACCTTCCCCCAGGGTGCATCGAGGGAGTTGTAGGTACGCGACAGGCTCAGGGTCTGCCCCACACCGGCAATCTCGAAGTCGGTGGCCGTGAGCATCAGATTGCCGGTCGAGTAGTCGATACGGGCCGTCAGGGCGTCGGTGATCGCAAAGTTGCTGATCTTGTGCCAGGGCACATCGCCCTGCCCCTCAGCAACGTAGTCGCTGGGCGCCGCACGACCGGACCGACCGGTACTCTCGCCGCCCTGGGCCCGCTTCTTCTGCTCTGCCCGCCATGCGGCCACCTCGGCGGACGGCGAGCGCTCGGCCTGCGGTGCCAGCGGCTCGTTCTCGCCGACCTTCACCTCGGGCATCGTGAACGACGGGGCGTCCTTACCCCACGCCGACCCCGGATCATCCGCGGCGGAGGCCCCTGTCGCGGGCAGCAGGGACAGGGTCAGGGCGCCGGTGGCCAGGGCTGCCGCCGTGGCCAGGCTGGTTCTCTTCCGGACACGCGAAAACGCGCACCGACGGTGCGTTGCATCAAGGCTTCCCCCCACAGGAAGTCACATCCCGCAGACCCCAGCGGTCACGAGAAGCACACAACTTGCCACGCCATCACCACATGCCGCGGGTCCATTCCCCCGAACCCCCGTGCTACACACGACGGAATCAGCCCTTCCCCTCGACACGGACAAAACCCGCAGAAAGTGATGAACCAAAGCCTCCCCACACCCCAGTTGCAGACAGCGAAACCCACACCTACACAAACCTGACCGAAAACAACCGACCCTTATACGCCGGTGCTTCACACTGCAGTGATCACGCCCGACATCCCGCGTCGAGGCGCGCAGCCGGCCGCCTACGTCAGGACCGGTGCGCAGGACCGAACATCAACTCCACGGGCTCCAGGAGACCTTGACCGACGACCCCCGAAGGGCGGGGCCCGGACAGCGGCGAACGGCGTACGTGACTGGCCGTGTCCCAGATAGCGATGAGCGCTGACAGCTGGAATCGCGCCGTGAGGCGGCATCGTGCCCTCCCCAAGGCGGACCGGGGAGAGCGGCAACCGGAGCCTCCCCCTGAGTGGTGGACACGCGGATACTGGATCTGCTTGATCCGGAGGAAGCGAGAAGACCGCCGATGGCGCTAAAGGACTATTCGGACGAGTTCAAGGCCGATGCTGTGGCCCTGTACGAGTCCACACCCGGGGCGACGTACAAGAACATTGCCGTTGACCTGGGCATCAACCGGGCGACCCTGCGCGAGTGGGTGCTGCGGGACCGCGAACGCCGTGGCGCCACCGCCGCGGCTGCGCAACCTCCCGCCCGGCCGGCAGCGGTCGCGTCTGCAGATCCGGACGAGCGGGTCCGGCGGCTGGAGGCGAGGGTGGCTGAACTCGAGGCCAGCGAGCGCAAGCTCGCCACCGAGCGGGACATCCTCCGCAAGGCGGCCAAGTATTTCGCCGGAGAGACGCACTGGTGACCAGCCGCTTCCAGTTCGTCGACGACCACGGAGCCACCTACGAGGTGAAGCGGCTCTGCCAGGTCCTGGACGTCAACCGGTCCAGCTACTACAAGTGGCTCGCCGGCGCCGAGGCCCGGGCCGCCCGGAAGAGTAAGGACCGGGTCCTGGCCGAACAGATCCGCCGGATCCACGGCGAGTCCGGCCGCGCCTACGGATCCCCGCGCGTGACCGCCGAGCTCCGCGAGAAAGGGCACGTGGTCAACGAGAAGCGGGTCGCCAGGGTCATGCGGACGTACTCCATCACCGGGATCCGCCTGCGCAGACGCGTCCGCATCACCGTCCCCGACCCGGCAACCTCACCGGTCGAAGACCTGTTCCACCGGGACTTCACGGCCGTTGAGCCGGGGCGGAAATACATGGGTGACATCACGTATCTCCCGCTCGCGGGAGGAAGGTTCCTCTATCTCGCGACCGTGCTGGACTGCTTCAGCCGCAAGATCGTCGGCTGGTCCATCGCCGACCACATGCGCACCGAACTGGTCTCCGACGCCCTGCGGATGGCCGCCTCGACCCGCGGCTCGCTGGCCGGAGCGGTGTTCCACTCCGATCACGGCGCCCAGTACGGATCCCGGGCCTATGCCACCCTCTGCGACCAGCTCAAGGTCACCCGGTCGATGGGTACGGCCAGCACCAGCGCCGACAACGCCGCCTGCGAAAGCTTCCATGCCTCGCTGAAACGCGAGACGCTCCAGAGCGCCCACGACTACGGCGACGCCATCGCCTGCCGCCGCACCGTCTTCGCCTGGCTGACCCGCTACAACACCCGCCGCCGGCACTCCGCCAACGGCCACCTCAGCCCCGACGACTACGAACGACGACACCACGCCGCTAAACTCACACTTGCCGTGTGATCAATAACCGCGTGCCCATCATCACGGGGGAAGGCCCGTGCGACCCCGCCCAGGAGCCACCCGGCCCCCTGACGCCGTTCCGTCACCTCGTGAGCTGCATTTCGTCGGTCCCGCGGCGTAGGTGGCAGTCGCGATCACGCCGTTGCCGAGTGTCGGCTGGGTGCCTCCCGTTCTCGTGAACAGCACCCCTCCCGGGCGGCGTGGTGCCTCCCGGGGCATGAACATCTGCTGTCGGTACAGGCCCGCACCCACGCCACCACCCAACTCAATGCCGCTCTGCCCGCCACCTGGTTCCCTCGGAGACTCGGCAGAGCAACTCCCCTTCCTCGATGACGTCCTTCGCTTCCAGCGCGCGCTCGCCCAGCCAGGCAAGCTGTTCCTGAGCATCGGCTGTGAGGAGAGTCATGAAGCGCAGCGTCCAGGTGCGCAGGTTTGCGTCGCCGAGATCGTTCATCCAAGAAGGATCGCACCCGGCTCCCGCAACGACTGCAGGAATGGAACGCGAGGTCCGCTTCACGGTTGATGGTCACGCGGGAGGCCATCGTGCAGGTGACGCCGCACGTTCTATGACGGACGCTTCTACAGTCCGGTCAGCCCGTTTGGGGCCCCGCAGCCATGCCGTGCCGCGGACTGCTCGGCGAATTGACGCAGCGCTGCTCGCGCGTAGCGGAGCTGCGGTTTGGGGTCGTCGTCGTATTCGCGGTAGTCGATCGCGAAGACCGCTGGCCTCGGTGAGCCAGGGCAGGTTGCCTCGGCCCGGAAGAGGTAGTCCGTCAAGAGTGGCTTGCTCTTGGGCGGATCAGGCGCCGTCTGCGTCTTGAATCGCTGGTCGTCCGCGAAGGTCCCGTAGTAGGCCGACAAACGGAACAGGGGCCTGTCCTTGTTGTCGATCAACAGGCAGTCCTCGACCGGCGCGCGGCCCGTTTCAGTGCCGTGTGCACGGGTGATCAGCCAGCCCGGTGTGATGCCCGTGCAGGTACCGTCAGCTTTTGCCAGGGCCGATGCATCCGGGTATGACTCCCGCCCGTAGTCAAGCGGCTCAACCCGGTCTATACGATCGCCAGAGCGGGCATCGCAGCCGTACTCGCGGGCGCCGGCCTGCGCGGTCCGCGTCGCGAACCGGGCCAGCCGCACACGCTGCGCCGCTTCCCCGTAGGGCCTGGAGCCCCAGCTGTGCACGAACAACGACAAGCTGTCTCCGGCGCGTGGCCCGCGCGTGTTACGGCACGGGAGGATGACGGTGGCCGAAGCACCATCGTCCTTGAGATTCACCATGCCCGACCATCCCCCGCCGATCGGCACCGGAAGCGCAGTGCGGAAGGATCTGCTGGCCTCCCGCCCCGAGACGATGTGCGGGCCCCATGCATTGGAGCGCCACTCCATCCGGACCACTGCCCGCTGCTTATAGCCGCCCGGCCCGTCAAGCCAGCAGATGACCGGGGGGCTGGATCCGTCTGAAGACTTCTTCCCTCCCGCGTCCTTGTGGCTCGTGTCGCCGCTGACATCATCGGTGCCCAGCAGTGCGTGCGCCTGGTCGACGGAGACCGTGCCATCACACGCGTCAGCCACGGACACCTCATCGCGCCAGCGTCCGTAACCACCGCTGACGAAGAACCATCCCGCCGCGCACACGGTGAGCAGCGCCAGCGCGGCGGCTGCGTACTGTAGGTTCCGACGCCGTGTCAGCCTTGCCCCTTGCACCCCGGTACCCCCGCTTGGCTCCTCATGATGACCGCGCACGCGACTTTACAGCGAGGGTCGGCCTCCTCGACTGGAGAGCTGCTCGAACCCGCCGCCACGCCGCCTCAATCCAGCGGCGCTGCACCAGCGTGCCGTCCACCCCGGTGAACTCCGCCCGCATCGCTCCCGCGTCCGGTTACCCGGGAGGCGCCGGACGCGGGCGGTGGGCAGAACGATCCGCAGAATGCGCCATGGGGACCGGTTGTGTGGGCGTGGCCGGTCATGCGCGTGCCGTTGGTGGTGCATCGCTCGTCAGACTCAGGTGACGATGTAGGTGCCGCCGGGGAAGTCCCAGCCGTCGGTGCCCTCTCCGATGTCGTCGCAGATGACGAAGTCGATGAAGTCGTCCTCGAACTCGGCGTCGCTGAGTTCCCCCTCGCGCCACTTGGCCTCGATGGAGGTCCAGTGGCCGTTGCGGCCGTCGATGCGCAGCGGGGCGCTGCCGTTGGCGCCGCGGTTGCGTTCGTCGGGGCCGGTCTTGACGATGCCGCGGATCTCGAACTGGTGGTCCTTGAAGGCCTGCGGAATTGGATCCGCGGGGATCGTCGCTGCTGCTTCGTAGGCCTGAGCGATGAGGTCGCGGTAGCTGCGGCGCACGTTGTACTCGTCGTCGGCCAGCCACTTCATGAGGGTGGCGTGGGTGATGTGGAGTCCGGCCTCTTCGAGGGCGGTGTAGCCGCGGTGGGTCTGGATGAGGTGGACGAGCTGGGCGTGCCAGGTCTTGGCCTTGTAGGACGCCAGGCGGCCTTTGGGGGTGAGGTTGAAGGTGGCGAGCAGGCTGTTGAGGGCTGCGCCCAGGGTGGGGCCCTGGCCTTGGGGCATCAGTGCTCACTCCCCTGCAGGGCTTCGGTCTTGACTTTGACCTCGCCGAAGCCGGTGCCGATCTTGTATTTGGCGGGTGCGGTGCCGTCCGGGGTCCAGAACACGGCCTCGTCGACGTTGCGCAGGGCGATGAGGGTGTGGCCGTCCTGGACGGCGCCCCAGGCGACGACCCAGTGGCGTACGGAGGCTTCGGCGACCATGCTCAGGCGCCAGTCCGGGCGCCAGAAGGGCGAGTTGAGGCGTTCGCCCTTGGGCCACAGCAGGCGCAGGGCGATGGACAGGCGCCGCTTGTACTCGGTGTACGCCTCCCCGCCCGCGTCGATCAGCTCGGCGCGGGCCTTCTTCGCCTCCTGGTAGAAGGGCTTGAGCAGGGAGTTGTTGGCGCGGCCGGTGAACGAGTCGTGGATGCGCAGCGGCTCGGTGATGTGTCCTTGGCGGATCAGCTTTTCCAGGAGTTCCATGTGCGGAGTGGTCACCCAGATCCGGCCCTGGTCGTCGGGGCGGTCGGCCAGCCGTCCCAGCGGGTGGGGCATGGTGGCGTGGTCCCAGGCGGGGACGTCGATCTGGAAGATGCCCGCCTGGTCCTTGGCACGCTGCTCCAGCGCTCCGGTCGGCAGGAGCTTGTTGGGGGCCAGCGTGATGGCCGAGCAGGCCGAGGGGTAGGAGCCGTTGCGGTCGATCGTGCAGAACTGTCCGGGACCCAACTGGTCGGGCACGATCAGCTGGTGGCGCTTGCCGCCGCGGGTACGCACGCTCTGTACCTCGGGGTGCACCCAGCGCGGCTCACCGTCCATGACCTCGTTGAACAACGACCACGGCTCGTCCTCGCGCTCGTCCTTGCGGACCACGGGGATCGGATGCATCTTCGACCGCGCGACGGCCTCCTTGAGCAGGCGCAGTGCCGGAAAGGGTGCGTCCTCGGGTTCGTCGTCCTCGTCGCCGGGCTGCAGATCCTGGCCCTGGTCCGCCGGCGCCTCCTCCCCCGTGGACGGCTGCTGGTCTTCAGCCGGGTCGCTGCGCTCGGCTTCCCCTGTTGGGACGTCGGCGTTGACGTCCTGGCCGGATTTAGTGCCGGTGCCAGGTTCGGCGGCATCGGCCGGGGTGTGCTCGGCGCGGTGGACGGCGGCGAAGGCGTCCAGGGCGGCGCGCAGGTGCTGCCCCTGGCTGGTGTCGGGAAGGAGGAGACCGGCGGCCGCGGCCAGGGCGGCCGTGTAGGCGCGCAGGCCGGGCAGTTCCTGCGTCTTTCCCTTGAGTACCGCGTCGCGGTGGTCGGCCAGGAGCTGCAGAGCCTCGGCGGGCAGGCCCCGGACGGCGCCGGAGGTGAAGGGCAGGGCTGCCTCGGCCAGTTCCTGATCGGCTGCGGTGAGTGCGTCGGCTGCCGGTGGGGTGCTGTCGCCGGGGTTCGGTGCGGTGGACACGGCCGGGGCGGGCAGCGCGGGAGTGTCGGTGAAGCGGGCGTGGTCCAGGTCGGCCCGCAGGCAGATATTGGTCTGCCCGAAGTCCCGCTCGGCGACGGTGACCTCCGCGATGCCGGAGTCATCTGCGGCAGCCAGGGTGAGGGTCACGTCCGCGTCCAGACTGCGCACGGCGTCGGCGTCGGCGGTGTTCAGGACGGCCAGGACCGGGACCGACAGTTGCCGGGCCAGGTGCGTCAGAGCGCGTGCGGCGGGCGGCACCTGGCCCCCGGAGAGCGGGATGTGCGGGTCAGTGTTCTGGTGCAGGCGGTCCACCACGACCAGAGCCAGGCCATCGACGTAGGGTGCGGTTTCCGCGATGGCCGCGGCGGTCAGGCCAACCCCGTCGTCGAAGAACAGCCGGGCCTGCTGGCTGAGGCGCGCGCCGGCCTCCTCGGCGGCTTCCCGTTCCGGCGCGGTGAGGGTTCCTGCGCGCAGTCTGCGCAGGTCAACTTTGGCCTCGGCAGCAATGATCCAGCGGGTGACGACGTCGGTTGTCAGGCCCGCGGCCGCATACAGCACCGGGCTGCCTTCGGTGAGCGCGGTGTGGCGTGCGGCGGCGAGCGCAAGGAGGCTGCCGCCCGCGCCGGGGGCTGCGGCGATCAGGGTCAGGCGGCCGGGCTGGAGACCGCCGGTGGCCGCGTCCAGCTCCGTGAGCCCGAACAAGCGGCCCGGCGCCGCGGCAGGCGCGAGGATGTCGCCGACCGTGTCACCCAGGGACGCCAGCTTCCGGGGCACAGGGCAGGCCGGGGTCTGCTCGCTGTCCACCGCGTCTTCTCCCTTGGGGGATGCCGTTCGCGAGCCGAGAATGTCGAAGTCACTCACCGGGACGGTCCGTTCAGATGTAGGTGACGGGGTTTCGGGACAGGTGCGGGCTGGGGGTGGGCTTGCCGACCCGCGGGTCGGCAAACAGGAGCTCCCCTTCAAGGGCGTAGCGGCCGTCGTACTTGCTGATCCCGGTGATCTTGGCGACGGCGAGCACGGTGCCTGCGGCGTTGATGATCTGCACCTCATCCTGGGAGAGAGCCCGGTCGGCGTTGAACTTCCAGATGCCGCGACCCACTTCCCAGGCCTCGGCCTCACTCATGCCGGGACGCCACCCCAAGGCGGCCCGCCCCAGCAGGTCACCCGCGTCCGCGGCGCGCTCGGCACCGATCTGAATCTGCAGCAACCGGCACACTCCTCCAATACTTTTTTACTTGTTTCAAGGTTACCACGCTTGAGGTCAACTCTGAAACAAGTAGAAAAGTATGTTTGCTAGGGTCGGTGAGCTCGAAATACAACATCCGGGAGGCGGCTTCATCACGATCTGGCCCGGGGCGCCGACCAGCCAGGCCAGCACCGGGCACCGGGCACCGGGCACCGGGCACCGAAACCAGTACGAGCCGCATCGACGTCTCGGGCGCATCTGAGCGCCTGCGCCTCGGCAGCCTCCCGGCACGCCCCTTCGCTCCGATGAAGGGGCGTGATTCAGACATCGTTCCTTGCACGGACCTGTTGGCTCAGGATGGAGAGCAGGTGAGTCGAGTCGACCGGCTTTGGTACCCAGTCCGAATCACCGGAATCGGTAGCCCGCTCGCCGTCGTCCTTCTTGGCCTTCTCAGTGAGCGCGACGATCGGGAGTCCGGCAAACTGCGGCATCGTGCGGATCGTCCTTGCCATCGCCTGTCTGCCCGTATCTGACATGCCCATCAGCACGACCGTCACATCGTGGTGTTTCTCCAGGACTTCGAGGCCTGCACGGAAGCTCTCCGCGTACGACACAAGCAACCCCTGCGGCTCAAGGAAGTTGGTGAGTGCGAACACGTTACGGATGTCATCGTCGACGATCAGTACCCTCTCACCGTGGAAGGTGGGGGTGGATAGCTCCGGGTGCGCGGCAGGAAATGATCCAGTCGTTTGCCGCGGATTCGTCGCGTTCTGCGTTTCCTCACGTCCGTCCACCGCAGACACGGCATCGCTTAACACCGGATGCTGGGACGCCGGCGGACCGGCTGGTTCCTGGGGCAAGTACAGCGTGAAGGTAGAGCCGCGGCCGGGTTCACTGACGACGTGAATCTCTCCACCGATCAAATGGGCGATGTCCCGGCTGATGGAGAGACCAAGGCCTGTGCCCCCGTACTTCCTGCTGATCACGCTGTCGGCCTGCTTGAAGGCCTCGAAGATGACCCGCATCTTGCTGCCCTCGATCCCGATGCCGGTGTCGCTCACCGAGAAGGCGATCAGATCCGCGTCCGCGTCCCGCAGCGAACCCATCTCCAGGAGCTGTTCGCGGATAGCTTCGGGCACATGGCGGCTCGCGTGCACCACCAGCCCGACCGCTCCGGAGTCGGTGAACTTCACCGCGTTGGACAACAGGTTGCGCAGCACCTGAAGCAGCCGCTGCTCGTCCGTGTGCAGCGTCGCCGGCAGCTCCGGAGACACACGTACGGAGAAATCGAGCCCCTTCTCCGCGGTCAACGGCCGGAACGTGGCCTCTACGTAATCCACGAGTTGGACGAGGGCGATGCGCGTCGGGAAGACATCCATCTTGCCCGCCTCGACCTTGGACAGGTCGAGGATGTCGTTGATCAGCTGCAACAGGTCCGAGCCCGCCCCGTGGATCGTCTCGGCGAACTCCACCTGCTTGGGGGTGAGGTTCGCGTCGGCGTTGTCGGCGAGCAACTTGGCCAGGATCAGCAGCGAGTTGAGCGGCGTACGCAGCTCGTGCGACATGTTCGCCAGGAACTCGGACTTGTACCGCATCGACACGGCGAGCTGTTCGGCGCGCTCCTCCAGTACCTGCCTGGCCTCTTCGATCTCGGTGTTCTTGACCTCGATGTCGCGGTTCTGCCGGGCGAGCAGCTCGGCCTTCTCCTCCAGCTCGCCATTGGAGGCTTGCAGCGCCGCACGGTGCTGCTCCAACTGATCTGAGCGTTGCCGCAGTTGTTCGGTCAGGTCCTGTGAGGCGCTGAGCATTTGCTCGGTGCGCTGCTGCATCAGGATCTCTTGGCGGCTGCCGTCGATGAGGCGTACGACCAACTCAGGGATGTCATTTGCGCGCTCACCGAGCCATCTGTCCGCCTCCGCAAGGCGGGTAGCGGACAGGAGATCGCCTTCCCTGGCCCGCTCCTCGATGACGGCGAGCCATTGTTGGAAGTCGGCATCGTCCTCTACCCAGGCGGCCAGTCTGGCCCACTCCCGGATCAACGCCTCATGCGCGATTTCCGCGGTGTCGGGCCCTCCTGGGCCCAGGACCACCAGCCGCTGTCCAGGATCCGCAAGGAGCTGCGCGATATACCAGTCCTTGCCGAGGTGGGACCGGTGCGCGGTGACGCGGACTGCGCCCGCGGCGCCGCGTCGCGCGCGGACCATGGAGAGCAGCACACGGCGGATACGGGATTCGTCCAGCTGTTGGGACAGTAAGCGGTATACCTTTTCCGCGTGCTCGTTCAATGCACCGGACACCCCGCCGAGGCCGTGGTAGCTGTCAAAGCTGATGCGCCTGTCGTGCTGCAGGGGCCACAGTTCCGTCAGGGTGAATTCCAGCAGCGGGAGACTCCCGGCTGCTCTGCTCGCCTCCGCCGCAATGGCCTCCGCCAGACCGGGTGTGAAAGCGATGCCGGTCACCGTGGCAGGCTCAACGATGACCCGCGTCAGAGCCAGTTCGTCCAACGGGGACACGATCAGTTGCCGGTCTTGCAGACGGGGGCCGATGTCGGGCATCTCCAACAGCTCCGGGATGAAGTCGGCTCGCAGCGTGCACACCAGACGTACATTCGCATCCTGCGCCTCGTCAGGGGGCGGAAGAAGCTGGCGTAAGAAGCCCAGCGGCTCCCGGCGCTCTGAGCCGCTGCTCAGCACCTCCTCAAACTGATCTCCGACCAGAGCCAGCCTGCGGCCCGTTAGCACCGCGAGCCTCGCAGCGACCGGCCAGAATCCCTGCTCCCGCACGGCGCGGGCACGGTGTTCCAGCTCCTCCAGGCTGTGAGCCCTCAGCGGGTGCTCAAGCTCCAGCAAGGCGCGGGCCACCGACTCGTAGGGAGCCACGCCGGGGCGGAACGTCGCCACAGACCATCCGTCCGCGGCCAGTTCGGGCTCGAGCCCGGCCGCGACCAGCGACGACTTCCCCACCCCTGACGGACCCGTAACCGTGACCAGCGGCTGGGCCTTCACCATGGCTCGGAGCCGTTCGACCTCTCTTTCTCTGCCGACGAACACACCGGCCAAGGCATCCTCGGCACTGAAGGCCCGCAGCCCTCGATACGGGCAGGGCGGAAGAATGCTTCTGCCCAGAAGCTCAGACCAGGCGGCAGAGACCTCCGACAACGGCACGGCGTACGCGTCATCGGCACAACCGTCACGGCCGGCGATCGCGAGCATGCCGACGATCGCGTCTCCCCAGCGATCGGCGACGACGACCGGCGACCCGCTGTAGCCCGGTTGGGCCCGCAGAGCTGACTCACTGTCGGCATCCAGCTGTATCAGGCCCCCACCGACTGCACCCCGCAGCACGCAAGTACTCCAGGCCCCGTTTGTCATACGGGGTGGATTGCCGGGATAGCCGAACACCTTCACCCCGGCATCGCCGACGGCTCCCGTGCGGGCATCGAGCAACCGAGCCGGACCCGCACCGACGGGCAGGGTGTCCCCACCCACCAGCACCAGCCCAGCAACATCCCGGCCCAGCAGGCCGTCCCCTGGCGGGGGATCCCAAGACCCGATGCGGCAGTGCCGCAGCGGTGCCCCTTCCGAGTCCCCCAACAACACAAACTCGACCTGAACACGTGCCCCTGCGGGAGGGCGGTCCGGGCTGCCCTTCACCCGCCCCAGGGCGACATTGACCACATGGGCACAGGTCACGATCTGCTTGTCACCGACGACGAAACCGATGCCGATGGGCTCGCCCGATGTGCCCGCACGGATTTTGACTATGAAACCCTCACGTTGTACGCCCATGACTTCAGGGGCGATTCCACGTCAGGCGAACGGCAAAGTTCACTTCCGCCGTTCCCTTTGCGACGATCACGCCGGTCTCACCACCCATCTTCAGGCCGAACTCCACCTCGGCTTCATCCGGCCCGAGCTCCCGAAGTGTTTCGGCGACCATGGCGAGAGTCGGCTTCACCTGCTCCAAAGCCTCATGAAGCGACATCCGTGCCCGCGCCACCATGCCGTTCCCGGCCGCCAGCTCCAGATCCCCACCATGCAGATCAGTGTCCGTTTCGAACACGGCAGCTACCTCACTGCCGTTACCGAGCCTCATCGTCACCTGTTGTGGCACAGCACGTCCCCCTACCCCTCGGGCCCACGCCCACTCCCCGATCGCAACTCCTTCCATACTCGGGGACAGCACCACCCCGCCGCAGCAAGAAGGCCAGGATCCGGTCGGCTCCAGAGAACCGGGGTCTCTGACAGCGGGAAAGCGCTTGACGAGCAGGCCAAGGGGCAGCGCCGCGGTGAGGTCGCGATGCTCGCCGCAGTGAGCGTCGAGTACTGCACCCCCGGCCGCAATGGCAGTGGACACGGCACAGGAACCGCCTTAGACAGGGGTGAACGCACCTGACCGAACACGTCACGTCGTGCTCCGGGCCATGCTCGATCTTCTTCTCACGGGACTCCAGACGTCGATCGCCCACCTCATGTGAGGGTGTGCACCGAGAAAGGCACGCGCCGTCAAAACACGCGACTTCAGGGTTCCAAGCTCACACACGGCGTCGGGAGTCCCAGGGCATCGCACCGATCTGACTTACCGCTCGCGCGGGTGACACGAACGCCCTCTACGGCACGGCGGGGAGCACCGACTCGCTACGAAGATCACGAACACTCTGTGACCTTCGAGGAGACCCGTGCCCGCCATCACCCGCACCGCTGTCCTGCTCGCCGCCGCCGCGGCCCTGGCCATCCCAGCCGCCACCGCCCAGGCCGCCCCCACTGGCCACCCCAATACGGCACCCCGGGCCGGCGAGACCGTCACCCAGCCCCTTCAAGCCGCCCTCAAATCCCTGACCATCGAAGATGAGGACCGCACCGGCTACCAGCGCACCTCGTTCAAGCACTGGGTGGATGCCGACAAGGACGGCTGCACCACCCGCGCCGAAGTGCTGAAGGCCGAGGCACTCACCGCCCCCGACCAGGGCCCCCGGTGCAAGCTGACCGGCGGCCGCTGGTATTCGGAGTACGACGACCAGTACATCGAAGGCCCCTCCAAGCTCGACATCGACCATCGCATCCCGCTCGCAGAGGCCTGGGACTCCGGGGCCAGTCACTGGAGTGCGGCCGAGCGCCAGGCCTACGCCAATGACCTCGGCGACGAGCGGGCACTGATCGCGGTCACGGCGAAGTCCAACCGCAGCAAGTCCGACCAGGACCCCTCGACCTGGATGCCCCCGGCCGACGGCAACCGGTGCGACTACGTGAGCCAGTGGGTCGCCATCAAGACCCGCTGGAAGCTCGCCATCGACCCCAGCGAAGAAGCCGCCCTCGCCGAGAACGCCACCCGCTGCCCCAACACGCCGATCAAGGTCCAGCTCGCGCGATAGCAGACCCTCGCCTCGCCTGATCAGGCCTGGTTGGGCCCTTGAGACCTACTGATCTCTTCGCGGTGTTGTCGGGGAGGGTGACGGTTGGTGATCCCTGCGGTAGGCCGGTGGTATGCGGTATTCGCAGGGTGGCGGGCTGACCGCCGAGCGGCAGCACTTCCGTGAGCGGATCCGGTTCGAGGCCGGTGAGCGGTTCGCGCGGGGCGAGAAGAACGCGGTGATCGCGAAGGATCTGCGGGTCAGTGAGCGGTCGGTGGAGCGCTGGCGGCGCGTCTGGCGGGCGGGCGGTATGGATGCGCTGGCGTCCTCGGGGCCGGCGAAGGTGCCGAAGCTGTCCGCTGAGCGGTTCGCCGATCTGGAGCAGGAGTTGGCGCGGGGCCCGGCCGTGCACGGCTGGGAGGATCAGCGCTGGACGCTGGCCCGGATCCGGGCGTTGATCTGGTGGAAGTTCGAGCTGGATGTCTCGCCGGCGGCAGTGTGGCGGTTGTTGCACCGGCATGGCTGGTCCTGGCAGTCGCCCGCCCGCCGGGCGCTGGAGCGCGATGAGGACGCGGTGGGGTTGTGGAAGAAGGAGGTGTGGCCGCAGGTGGAATGACTGCGGCGGCGCTCGGGGCTTATGTGGTGTTCGAGGACGAGGCCGGGTTCTCGATGACACCGTCCGTCGCCCGCACTTGGAGCCGGCGGGGGCACACGCCGGTGGTGCGGGTGCGGGGACGCTCCTGGCGCCGCTTCTCGATCGCCGCTCTGTGCTGCTATAAACCCGGCGAGATCTCACGGCTGATCTACCGCCCGTATCGTCACCGCAAGCATCCGGGTCCAGCACGCAAGAGCTTCGCCTGGAGCGACTACCGCCACCTGGTCGTGCGTGCCCACCTGCAGCTCGGCGCCCCGATCGTCTTGATCTGGGACAATCTCAACACCCATCGGACCGCCGGAATGCGTCAGTACGCCGCGGAACATGATTGGCTCACCATCGTGCAGCTTCCCCCCTACGCACCGGATCTGAACCCGGCGGAAGGGGTGTGGTCGCTGCTCCGACGCGGCCCGCTGGCCAACACCGCCTTCGCAGATCACGAACACCTCGAACGCGTCTTACGCCACGGCCTGCGGCACATCCAGCGTCATCCCGAACTCATCGACGGCTGCCTCGCCGGCACCGGCTTCAGCCTCACCCACCACCCGACAACACCCCGATGAATTCAGTAGGTCCCCGGTCCGGTGGGGCCACGTCACGGGCGCCCGTGGAGCGAAGTATTGCTCCACCCGGTTGATGTACTCGGCTGCGATGGACTGCTGTTGCGCGTTGAACGCCTTGTGCGCGTTGATCTGGGTGGCGGGGAGCGTGCCGGGTTCGGTCAGCCCCTGTCCGGACCCGGCAGCGGAGGGTTTCCGATGGTCACATCGCCCATCTTCAGGGCGGCCGCCGCCTGGTTCTCGGCTTGGACGTGTGCGTTACCGCCAATAGCGATGCCTTCGTCGCCAGCTGCAACGCTAGTGCTGGCAGGCTGAGTCAAGGTCACCAGCTCACGCAGCCGGGCGGCCGCGCGGTCACGGTCGGCCTCGTCCAAGTCCTCCAGGAAGTCCTGAAAGCGTGTTTCCCACACGGCCGCGTTACGGACCCGCTCGGCTGCCTCGGACTGAGAACCCTCCAGTTGGGCGGCAGTCCGATCCAGCCGCTCCCGAGCTGCTTCCTCGGCAGCGCTCGGAGCAGGACCGCGACCGAAGAGACGGGCCACCCGCTCCCGGACGCTCTGCCAAGCGTCCGTGCCGGCCGCCTGGGCAACAGCCATGCCAGCCGACGAAGCTAGCGCCACTAATGCCTGATCGAGCATGCTGGCCCCCGCGTCGTAGAAGAGGACGCGAGCCCCTTCCCGGCGTGAGCAAGCGTACTGCGATTCCAGCCTCACATGACCGGCTGTCGGAAGACGGCTCCGAGGACACGGCATAGGACCTCAGTGTACGAACGGCCAGTGCCAACGGGCTCTCTGTGTTCGTTGGCGGAGCAGGCGACTGAGCTTGGTCTTTTGCTTCCGGAGTCGAACGGTGTCCCGAACGGGTTCACCCGCCTGGGAGTTCGCCGGACGCGAGGGCGGCCTTCGCTTGATCCTGTGCTCCGTCACAGAGGTACGGGATCAACCGAAGGCCGTTGCTATGAGTCTGCTGCGTCAGGATGTCCGGAGGGAGGCGTTCGCGGAAGCGTCACGCTTCCGGGGCGAGTTCTACGAGTGTCTGACCGCCCGGCGTGACGAACTGTTCGAACTGACCGAGGCGCTGCTCTGTGCCGTCGGGCCCGTGGTCTCGCCGGTGGACCTGACGCTGGTGCCCGAACACCGCCGTGGCCACGGCGCACTGTACGGCGCCCTCAACCGCGGCCGGATCGACACCGACAGGCTGCGTACTTTGCTGGCCGGGCTGCCGTTGCCCCGGTTCGAAGGCCGGCAGACGCTCTACGACTGGGGCATGAAGACCTCGGGCGCAGTGATGGCGGAACCAACCTGCACCGGTGGCCCCAGCCAGGGCTGCGTCATGCCGGAGACCAAAGCTGCCATGACCAAGTGGCACGAGGAGGTCAAGACCGCGGGGACCGATCCGGTCGACCACTCCGACGGGAAGGGCATGACAAACTGGATGCACTTCTCCAACCCCTATACCGACCGGCCCACCAGCGACGCCAAGCCGTCACGGTTCGACACCGACGATGGCGCCTACAAGATCCGCAACAAGGTGACGGTCTCGTACGTGAAGACCGACGACAGCAAGATCGTCGAGGGGAGTGAATTCGTCGAGTACGACAGCCGGACCGCGGACACCCACCTGCCGGACTTCGTCAGGGAGACCTTCAAGGCCATCCAGAGGGACTACGGGGTTCCCGCACCGGACCTCAACTACGACGCCGTGGACCTCAACGAGCACAACGGCGTGGTAACCACGACCGACACCAACACCACCGGCATCCTGCCGGGCCGCGAGTACGCATCCATGGGCAAGAAGCCCGTCATAGTGGATGCCGCAGGAAACCCGGTAACGGACGGCAGCGGCACCTGCGTCGCCGCCCTGCACACCTCCGGCGGATCCATCGGATACCGGCCCATGCTCGGCGTCAGCAGCGCGACCGATGCCGCCTTCGACTGGAAGTACAAGGTTCAAAACGACGTCAAGTTCAACCTGAAGGTCGCCGGCGTCGTGGGGGAGATCTACGATGCGTTCTTCAAACCCGGGATGACCGGATCCCTGTTCAACGCGGCTGCCCCCATCTGGCAGGAACGGACGGAACCATCAAGAAGAACAGCAACAGGCCATTGCTCCGGTCCAGCTTCATGCCCAGCCAGTACCTGTACCGCAACGGCAAGGCCATGGGTCTGGATGGCACACTGTCGGGCAGCAAGGCGCCGGTGGTGAACGGCAACTTCCTGAAGTTCAGTGAGGCAGCCGAAGTTGATGTCGCCGACATACCCTACGGCGGCTGCAGCTCCGGCACCGGGCAGGGAGGCAACCCCTGGGGCATCGACCAGCTCGATTCCCCCGGAGCGAACCCCTCAGGCCACTTCTGCGTGGACTCCGGCCTGAAGCCAGACCTTGATTTCAGCGACTGAGAGAGCCCAATGGCACTGTTGCTCCCCTTGTGGGCCGTGATCTCCCTGGCCTGGGCCGCACTCGTGTGGCTGGTCCCAGCACATCGCTTCCTGGGGCTGGCAACCGCAGTGATCCACCTGGGGCTGTCCGTTTCCGCAGTCCTCGTCGGCATCGTCGAGGGCGTATCGGATGACGGGCTGCCTCAATGGATCATTGTTCCGGGAATTCTGTCGGCTCTGGTCCGGGCAGCCGTAGAACTCACGGAGGTCCACAGCAAACGGCAGTGACACGTTACTGAGCGTTTTGCCCCCTGATTCCTGTTTGATCCCAACATGCATTGTGGCTTGGGGTGAGGCAGTGGAGGGCTTGAGGCCTGGCGCAGGGTCCGGCGGGCGGCTTCGGCGATCAGGGGGCGCAGGCGGGCGGAGCTGGAGGCGATGGCCTGGGCGGCGACGCGGCCGGTGCCGATGGGGGTGATCAGGACGGCTTTGGCGCGGACCCGGGCGCGGGCGCCGGAGGCGGTGGTGCGGCGGGTGACGTGCGGCGCGGCCAGGGCGGCGAGTTCGGATACCTCGCTGATGTGGCCGCTCTGCACGGCGGCCAGGACCTGGTTGAGGGCGGGGACGAAGGCGGCGCCTTTGTGTTTTGTGTAGAACTGGGAGACCAGGGAGGCGTCGCGGTTGATGATACGGGCGATGTCGCGTTTGGTGAGATACGCGGGCCGGTGACGGCAGAATGCCTGGTGAACGAGTCTGCTCCCGGCACCCGCGGGGATGATCCCGCGGTCGCCGCGATCACGACCAGGTGGCATCCCTGCTCCCAGCACCTGCAGGGATGTTGGAGAACCGTCTCCTGGACCGAGCACCGACGAGTACGACTTCGTTGCCAGACGGTGCCTGGCGATCTGCTCGTGAGAGCTGGCACGATGAGCGCCCATGGAAGATCAAGAAGCTGTTGAAGCCCAAGCTCTCCATGTGGTCACCGAGCTTTTTCCGCATGCCCTGGGCTCCCTGCTCGGAGGTTCTGCTGCTCAAGGTCGCGCCACTTCGACCAGCGATCTGGATGTGGCCGTGCTCCTTCCCGACTCCGATGTCAGCCGACGGGAGGTGATTCGTCACGAGGGCCGCGTCGTCGAGTTGTTCCTGAACACTCTCGCGGACGTACCGGAGTTCTTCGCATGGGACCGTGCCCGGCGTCGCGGAACCGTCCTCTTCGTCTATGACCAGGGTCTGCCCCTGGCTGATCCGCACGGGCACGTGGCCCGCACGCGCCAACTGGCCCAGGACATGCTCGCCGCCGGGCCTCCTGCGCTCACCGCAGCTGAGTGGGAACACGGTCGCTACGGTCTTACCTGCTTCCTGGACGACCTGATCGACACCCCACCGGACAACCGGTACGAGCAGCTTTCCCTCGCTGACCAGGTGCTGCGTCAGGCAGCAGACCTGGTCACCGCCCACCACGGTGCCTGGACAGGTATCGGCAAATGGCTTCCCCGCCGGTTGCTGAGCGCGGACCCCGCACTGGGCAAGGCCCTGTTGGACGGCCATCAGGCGGTGGCCGAACACGCCGAACTCCTGCCGCTGGCCACTGCGGTGAAGCAGGCGCTCGACCTACTCGGCGGACCGTTGCTGGAGGGCTACTCCCAGCGCTGGCGAGCCTGAGGGCGTGCTGGCCGGAGGCATCATGTCGCTGGTTATCGCCCACCGCTCGTGGTCCTGCCAGACCCCGTCTATGAGCTGGAAGCCGGGAGAGTGGCCCTCGCGGCGGAACCCCAGGCGCTCAACGAGCTTCAACGAGGCTGTGTTCGCCGGCTGAATGTTGGCTTCCAGCCGGTGCAACCCCAGGTCGGCGAAGGCGAACCGTATGACGAGATCCAGGCCTTCAGTCATGTAGCCGTGGCCTGTGGTGGAGGCGTAGGCGACATAGCCCAGAGCCCCGCTCTGTAGCGACCCCTTGACGATGTTGCTGATGTTGACTCCGCCGACGATTTCTCTGGTCTGCCGCAGGCAGACGACGAGCCCTTCGTGAGTCGGTTGCTCGAATCGGGCGATGTATGACGCGAACTCTTCGCGGGTTCTCTCGCAGCTGGGCACCCAGGGATGGTGCAACCCGATGCTGGCCCGGGTCAGAACGGTGGTCTCCTCATAGTCCTGGGCGGAGATGCGGCGTATCGCCACGCGCGGGCCGTGAGAAAGGAAGGACGTAGGCATCCCGCGATCATAGAGAGCAGCCTCCTCGTGTCGACCAAGTGGAAATTCATCACAGCTCCCAAGAGCCGCAGGTGATTCCCCACCTTCACTGGTTTCGCCGACTTCGGATCCGCTGGGAGATACACGACGATGTTCACCGTGGCTTCCTCATCCTCGGCTGCACGCTGATCTGTTGGCGGCGTCTGGGAGCGCTGCGGTAGCAGCTTCCAGCGACGGTTGAGATCAGCCCTGCTCCGGTCCCGTTCGGTCGTTTCACAGCGGGCCGGCCCGTCCGCGCGCAACAGGGCATCGGTCAGCTCTCACAGTGCGTCTGCCTGCCCGATCAAGCAGTCGTAGAAGTCCGCGCGGAAGCGTGACAGTTGCCGGATTGCATCCTGCCCCGCTCCCACTCGCGACAGAGTCATCTCCACGGCCTTCCTGCTGAGCGGTGTATCTGTGACAGAGCACAGCATCAGCGGAAGGCCGTCCCTACGTGCCCTGCCTTGGCAAACCCCACGCACGCGTGAAACACGTTCGAGAGCGGGCAGCAGACGACAGACTGGCTGACATCCGTCGTCTTCAAGTGCCTCGCACTGAGCGCCGAGCGCTGAGCAGCCCCAACTCCGTTGCTCCCGAGCAGCGCGGGGGCCGAACGTCGCGAACCACGCATTGCGCTGGTCGTGCTCGACCATGCATGTGCCGGTCGCCAAGGTCGAGTCGCCGGGGATCGCAGCAGGCATTCCACCGGTCGGCACAGGGCTCCGTTTTCGGCAGGCGCAGGGTCGGCCGTGCAGACTCGAGGGCGGCCTCTTCGGCGGAGCCCCCTGTGTGGAGAAGACACCAAGGACATCGCGCGTGCGCAGTGCCAACCGCGCTCGAATACGTCGGCGTGCAAGAAGTCAGCCCGCGGGGCTGTTGTAGTTGACGATCCCCTCAACCATGAGGGCTACCGCACCGGTCAACGGGTTGGTCGTTCCTGTACCCACTACGTCGGGCAGCTTGTGCGCCTCGCTCTCGGTGACGGCCACCATGCCCCAGAACGCGTTGAAGCCCGAGGGATCCGCCGGCTTGTCGGTGGCCGCGCCCACGGTCAGAACGCCTTCCGCCTCAGCCACGGCCAACGCGCCCATCTGCCGAAGTATGTGGTGATCCCGCTCCTCGGCGGCCACTACGCTCCAGCCCGCCACCTCCACCTGCCTGAAGGCGTCAAGGAGCTTGCCAGGCGTGTCCGCACCCGAGACAACGATGTCGGGCAGGACGAGGGCAACCGGTCCCTGGGTCATCGGCAGAGCGGACCGGATCGCCCCGTCGAGACCAGGTCCGAACGACTCGTCCTGGTGGACGAAGACCATTTGAAAGATGTCGGCATATCGAAGGAGATATCTCACGGTGTCCAGCTTGTGTACTCCGAACACGACGACCAGGCGCACCTTGAGTCCGCTTTTGGCGAGTTCGACGACGGCTTCCAGGCTGCGGTCCAGCACTGTGACCCCAGGGGTCAGACAGTGCAACTCCTTCGGGTAAGGCGCCCCGAAACGTGTTCCGTATCCGGCGCAGGGCAGGATGACCGAGACATCAGGTACGGGTGTGGACGGACTCTGCATCGCGTAGCACTCCGGTTGTGTGAACGATGGGGGATCTTGCACACCTCGCCAAGCACAGACTGCCCAGAGTCGGCCGACGCCGAACCTCCGGACTCACGCGCACCCTAGCCACGAGATGGCTGCTCCAGTAACTCCGAAGGGCCAGTAACTCCCGAAGGCCGACGTCTGCTGCGAAACAACCGAGTTGACCGACGCGACCAGGCGCGATGATGCGCGACGACTCCCCACCGTCCTGGCCTACACGCGACCTACACTGCCGCCGGTCATTCCCGACGACCAACGTAGCGCCGCCGTCGGCCACCACTCCGAGCCTGGGCGCAAACGACAGAAGCGCATGGACGACCCGACGAAAGAGGACGCTGAATGCGGGTGCTGTTGTCTACATACGGGACACGTGGCGACGTCGAACCGCTGGTGGCACTCGCGGTGCGGCTGCGGGCGCTCGGCGCGGAGGTGCGGATGTGCGCCCCGCCGGACGAGGAGTTCGCCGAGCGGCTCGCAGGTATCGGAGTGCGGCTGGTGCCGGTCGGGCCGCCTGCAAGGGAGTTGATGCGCGGGAAGACCCTGCCCTCGGCGAAGGACCTGGCCCGCTACAGGAACGAGTTGGTCGAGACACAGTTCGACACCTTCCCTGCGGCGTTCGACGGATGTGACGTGGTGGTGGCGGCAGGTCTGGGGCAGGTCGCCGCGCGATCCGTGGCCGAGGCCGCGGGCATCTCCTACCTGTACGTGAGCTATGCGGCGGTCCACCTGCCGTCGCCGCACCACGCGCCACCACCGCGGCCGGGCTGGCCGGAGCCCGAGGCCGCCGACAACCGGACGCTGTGG
>NZ_JBVIHP010000045.1:0-25542 GCF_055570235.1 Streptomyces sp. NPDC031274
TCACCCCCCAGGCCATCCGTTCGACAAGGGGAGGTAGTCATGCCAACTCCGAAGGCCGGTAACCCCATTGCGGGGCTACGAAGAAGGTAATGGGGGGGGGGCGGTGTGTCTCCGCTGCCTGGTGGGGCGGTTCCTGTTCCGCCGCTTCGCGACGGGTGTCTCCCGCCCACCCACCCGATTGCCCGGCATCCACCGGGGGCTGTGTCGGGGGCGCGCGGCCATGTTTCCGTCGCCGGGTGGGGCGGTTCCTGTTCCGCCGCTTCGCGGCGGGTGTCTCCCACCCACCCGCCCGAGCACCCGGCATCCACCGGGCATCGGGTCAGTGCGGTGTGTCTTCGCGGGCCGGAGCTTCGCGACGCGTGTTCCCGGCCCGCCTGCCCGCCCATCCGGGCACCCGCATCCCCCCCCCCGACGGCACCACAACGCGCACCACCCACCCGCCTTCTCACCTCGCGACGCGGGGTAAACGGGTGGGTGGGTGGGAGACATCCGCCGCGAAGCGGCGGGCCAGTCTGCGACGACGGGTCAGTCGGTGGTGAGCGCCGTCACCAGGGCCGGAGTGACCTGGGCGATCTGCCAGCGCCGCGCCCCGTGCGCGGCCAACGCGGCGGAGACGGACTCGGCGTCGACCTGAGCCGGAGGCTCCCAGCAGACGCGGCGCACCGTGTCCGGAGTCATCAAGTTCTCCTGCGGCATGTTCAACTCCTCGGCCAGCGCCGAGACAGCCGCCCGCGCCGCGGAGAGGCGCGCCGCCGCAGCCGGGTCGCGGTCCGCCCAGGACCGGGGCGGCGGAGGCCCGGACACGGCCTGCCCAGGCTGCGGAAGCTCGGAGTCGGGCAGGGCCTTGGCCCGGTCCACCGCGGCCTGCCACTGCTCCAGCTGACGCCGTCCCATGCGGTGCCCGAAGCCGGTGAGACCGGCCAGCGCGTGCACGTTGGGCGGAAGACCCAGCGCCGCCTCCACGATCGCGCCGTCACTGAGCACCTTGCCCGGCGACACGTCCCGCCGCTGGGCCACCTTGTCGCGAGCGGTCCACAGCTCACGTACGACCGCCATCTGGCGACGGCGCCGCACCTTGTGCATGCCGGACGTACGCCGCCAGGGGTCCACGCGGGGCGGCGCGGGCGGCGCGGAGGAGATCGCGTCGAACTCCTCGCGGGCCCACTCCAGCTTGCCCTGCCGGTCCAGCTCCTTCTCCAGCGCGTCCCGCAGGTCCACGAGCAGCTCGACGTCGAGTGCCGCGTACCGCAGCCACGGGTCGGGCAGCGGCCGGGTGGACCAGTCGACCGCCGAGTGGCCCTTCTCCAGGACGAAGCCGAGTACGCCCTCGACCATCGCGCCGAGGCCGACCCGGGGGAAACCGGCGAGGCGTCCCGCCAGTTCCGTGTCGAAGATGCTGGTGGGGATCATGCCTATTTCGCGGAGGCAGGGCAGATCCTGCGTGGCGGCGTGCAGTACCCACTCCGCGCCGGAGATCGCCTCGCCGAGTTCGGAGAGGTCGGGGCACGCCACGGGGTCGATCAGAGTGCTGCCCGCGCCTTCACGGCGTAGCTGCACGAGGTAGGCACGCTGGCCGTACCGATAGCCGGACGCACGTTCGGCGTCCACGGCCACCGGGCCACTGCCTGCCGCGAATGCGGCGATCACTTCGGCGAGCGAAGTTTCGTCGGCGACCACCGGAGGAATTCCATCACGCGGCTCGAGCAAAGGGATCGGCGCCGTTTCGACGTCGTCCGGAGGGCCGCCTCCGGTGGTTCGCAGTGAATTGTCTGCTGCGGTCTCTTGGGCGTCGGTCACCTGTCAAGGGTATCTGTGTATGTACAGCGCCCGTCGACGGAACGTTCCGTCGACGGGCGTGCGAGGGGTGTAAATCAGTCAGTGGATGATTCCGGTGCGCAGAGCCACCGCTACCATCCCGGCCCGGTCACCCGTGCCGAGCTTGCGTGCGATCCGGGCGAGGTGGCTCTTCACGGTCAGTGCGGAGAGCCCCATCGAGACGCCGATGGCCTTGTTCGACTGGCCCTCCGCGACGAGGCGGAGAACCTCCACCTCGCGGCCGGACAGCTCGCGATAGCCACCGGGGTGGCTCGGGGAGCCCGGCGGGCGGCGGTGCATTCGGGCGGCGGCCGAGCCGATGGGCGCGGCGCCGGGACGGGTGGGGAGACCGACATTGTTGCGGGTGCCGGTGACTACGTAGCCCTTGACGCCGCCCGCGAGGGCGTTGCGTACGGCACCGATGTCATCGGCTGCGGAGAGGGCGAGGCCGTTGGGCCAGCCCGCCGCGCGGGTTTCTGAGAGGAGCGTCAGGCCGGAGCCGTCGGGGAGGTGCACATCTGCGACGCAGATGTCACGGGGGTTGCCGATGCGGGGACGAGCCTCCGCGATCGACGAAGCCTCGATCACGTCGCGTACACCGAGGGCCCACAGGTGGCGGGTGACGGTGGAACGGACGCGCGGGTCGGCCACGACGACCATGGCGGTCGGCTTGTTCGGGCGGTAGGCGACCAGGCTTGCAGGCTGCTCGAGGAGAACGGACACCAGGCCTCCTGGGGTGCGGGACTGAACCGGCTCGGGGATGAAGCCGGGACGAACCGTGCTTTCGCGGTCACCAACCTCTTCGGCATCAAACCCGCTCGCCTTTAGAGAATGATCACGATTTCATGGGTAACAATTCGGACCATTCGGACACGTGATCGATCATCCGAAGATCAACCCGAATCGCAGTCGTTCAGAATCGCTCATCCGCGTGACCGTTCGGCCCGCACCGCCCAGTCGCTCGCACCGGCCGACCACTCGCACCGGTCAGCCAGCCAGCCAGTCGGCCGGCCGGCACCCGCCCCGCATGGTCCCCGCCCCCGGTCACTGGCTCTGCGGCCCCCGACGCTGCGGCAGCGACACCACGGACCCCTCACTCTGACCGCCCTGGCCCTGGTTCGCCGGTGGAAGGCCCGCCACCTGGGAGAGCAGATCGCACCACGCCGCGAGATGCGCCGCCGTGTCCGGCACCCCGCCGGCCCCCTCGCGCGGCGTCCACGACGCCCGGATCTCGATCTGAGACGCGGGCGCCCGCTCGGAGAGTCCGCCGAAGTAGTGGGAGCTCGCGCGCGTGACGGTGCCGCTCGGCTCCCCGCAGGCCAGACCGCGCCCCTGCAGCGCACCCGTCAGCCAGGACCAGCAGACCTCCGGAAGCAGCGGATCCGCCGCCATCTCCGCCTCCAACTCCGCCCGGACGAGCGTGACGAGGCGGAAGGTGCCCTTCCAGGCGTCGTGTCCCGCCGGATCGTGCAGCAGGACGAGACGCCCGTCCGCGAGATCCTCGTCCTCCTCGACCACCGCCGCCTCCAGGGCGTACGCATGCGGGGCGAGGCGCTGTGGCGGCCGTGTCGGGTCGATCTCGATCTCAGGCCTAAGCCGTGCCCCGCGCAGCGCCTCGACCGCCGCGCGGAAGGGCAACGGAGCCGATTCCGCCACCTTCCCCTCCGTACTTTCCATCTCGCCAGCGCCGTCCGACCGTTGTCCTTGAGCCGCAGCCATGCGGGGAAGGTTAAGGGGAACGGTGGCTTCGTGCAGGGAGAGACACCCCTGAGAGGGGCCCCGGTCAAGGCGGGGTGTCCCTCGGAGCGGGGTCCCGCGCGCCCGTGCGAGACTTTCCGCGTGAGTGCCAAAAACAGCCCCGCGGGCCAGCAGAACGCAGCGACGACGAACGCAGCGACGTACGACTCAGCCTTCATGAAGGCCTGCAGGCGTGAACCCGTGCCGCACACGCCGGTCTGGTTCATGCGGCAGGCGGGGCGCTCACTTCCCGAGTACCGCAAGGTGCGCGAGGGCACGGCCATGCTGGAGTCCTGCATGATGCCGGAGCTGGTCACGGAGATCACGCTGCAGCCGGTGCGCCGTCACAAGGTCGACGCCGCGATCTACTTCAGCGACATCGTCGTACCCCTCAAGGCCATCGGCATCGACCTCGACATCAAGCCGGGCATCGGCCCGGTCGTCGCCAACCCCATCCGCTCGCGCGCCGACCTCGCCCAGCTGCGGGATCTGACGCCGGACGACGTGAGTTACGTGACGCAGGCGATCGGCATGCTGACGGCCGAGCTGGGGTCGACCCCGCTCATCGGATTCGCCGGTGCGCCTTTCACCCTCGCGAGTTACCTGGTCGAGGGCGGCCCGAGCCGTAACCACGAGCACACCAAGGCGCTCATGTACGGCGACCCGGAGCTGTGGGCCGACCTGCTCGACCGGCTCGCGGAGATCACCGGCGCCTTCCTCAAGGTGCAGATCGAGGCGGGCGCGAGCGCCGTGCAGCTCTTCGACTCATGGGTGGGCGCGCTGGCCCCCGCCGACTACACGCGCTCCGTGCTGCCCGCTTCGAAGAAGGTGTTCGACGCGGTGGCCCCGTACGGCGTCCCGCGCATCCACTTCGGTGTCGGTACGGGTGAACTGCTCGGTCTGATGGGCGACGCGGGTGCCGACGTGGTGGGCGTCGACTGGCGCGTGCCGATGGACGAGGCGGTCCGCAGGGTCGGTCCCGGCAAGGCGCTGCAGGGCAACCTCGACCCGGCGGTCCTCTTCTCCACGCGGGAGGCGATCGAGGCCAAGACGGACGAGGTCCTCGCCGCCGCGTCCGGCCTCGACGGGCACATCTTCAACCTCGGCCACGGCGTCCTGCCGACGACGGACCCGGAGGCGCTGACGCGACTCGTGGAGCATGTCCACACCCGGACCGCTCGCTGACTGACCCGGTACGGAGCCGGTACGGACCCGGTTCGTAGTTGGCTGAAAATCTCGCCTGAATGTGACGGGTGGGACGGGGGAGGGGACGCGTCCGCGGTGGAAGACGCCCCCTCAGGGACTCAGGGACTCAGGGACTCAGGGACCCAAGGGCTCAGGGACTTAGAGCCCAAGAGCCCAAGAGCCCTCCTGATGTCCCTAGCGCGCCGACCGCACCGCCGCGACCGCCTTGCGCGCCGCCACCAGGACCGGGTCCCACACCGGTGAGAACGGCGGGGCGTAGCCGAGGTCGAGCGCGGTCATCTGGTCCACCGTCATCCGGGCCGTCAGGGCCACGGCCGCGATGTCGACGCGCTTGCCCGCTCCCTCGCGGCCGACGATCTGGACGCCGAGCAGCCGCCCCGTGAGGCGCTCGGCGAGCATCTTCACGGTCATCACGGCCGCACCCGGGTAGTAGCCAGCGCGGCTCGTCGACTCGATGGTCACCGACACGTACTGCAGACCGGACGCCCGCGCGTCCTTCTCGCGCAGGCCCGTGCGGGCGATCTCCAGGTCGCAGACCTTGCTGACGGCCGTGCCGACGACACCGGGGAAGGTCGCGTAACTCCCGCCCACGTTCGAGCCGATGACCTGGCCGTGCTTGTTGGCGTGGGTGCCGAGCGCGATGTGGCGCTCGCGGCCCGAGACCAGGTCAAGGACCTCCACGCAGTCGCCGCCCGCCCAGATGTCGTCGTGCCCTCGCACCCGCATCGCGAGATCCGTGAGCAGCCCGCCGTACTCGCCGGTGGGCAGGCCCGCCGCCTTCGCCAGTTCCGTCTCCGGGCGCACGCCGATGCCGAGCACCACCACGTCCGCCGGATACTCCGCGTCCTCGGTGGCCACCGCCCTGACCCGGCCGTCGTCACCGGTGAGGATCTTGGTGACCTCGGCGTCGTTCACCATCTCGATGCCCATGCCGGACATCGCGTCATGGACGAGACGGCCCATGTCCGCGTCGAGCGTCGACATCGGCTCCTTGCCGCGGTTGACGACCGTGACCTCGTAGCGGCGCTGGATCAGGGCCTCGGCCATCTCGACACCGATGTAACCGGCGCCGATGACGACCGCCCTGCGGCCCGGCGTGCGGGCCAGCGTGTCCAGGAGCGCCTGGCCGTCGTCCAGGGTCTGTACGCCGTGCACGCCGGGGGCGTCGATGCCGGGCAGGGACGGACGGACCGGGCGGGCGCCGGTGCCGATCACGAGTTTGTCGTACGCCGTCCAGTTCTCCGCGCCCGATTCCAGATCCCGGGTGCGGACCCGGCGGCCCGCTGGGTCGATCTCCGTGACCTCCGTGCGCATCCGCAGATCGATGTCGCGGGCCCGGTGCTCCTCGGGCGTACGCGCGATCAGCTCGTCCCGCGAAGGGACGTCGCCGCCGACCCAGTAGGGGATGCCACAGGCCGAGTACGAGGTGAAGTGGCCGCGCTCGAACGCGACGATCTCCAGCTCGTCGGGACCCTTGAGCCTGCGTGCCTGCGACGCGGCGGACATGCCCGCCGCGTCGCCCCCGATGACCACCAGTCGCTCTCTCGCGCTACTCATACGGACACGCTACGACGCGGCGGCAGTTGACGGCCCTCTAGTCGTCATCGCCCTCGCGCGCCGGTGTCGCCACAGCGGGCCGCTGCGGGCGCTGTGGCAGCCGGGGCCGCACCACGCGCCGCCACAGCACGAACAGGAGCGCCGCCACCGCCACGAACGGCAGGACCGCGCCGATGACGACCGCCACCCACCGCAGCATCGCCACGAAGGCGCTCCAGCCGCCGGACAGGGCGTCCACGAACGTCGGGCCGTCATCGTCCGCATCGTCCGCGTCCGCCTTCTTCACGGCCTTCTCGCTGAGCGAGAGCGTGATCGTGGACAGGCTCGTACGGTCCTTGAGCGAGGACTGCTGCGCGAGCAGCGCCTCCAGTTCGGACTGACGGCTGCTCAACTCGCCTTCGAGGGAGACGACATCGCTCAGTTTCGTCGCCTTGTCCATCAGCTCCCGCACGCGGGCCACGCTCGCCCGCTGCGACTTGACGCGGCTTTCGACGTCGACGACCTGATCGGTGACGTCCTGCGCCTTGGCCTTGCGCTCGATCAGCCTGCCCGTTCCCTCGAGGGACGTGAGGACCTCCTCGTACCGCTCCTGCGGGACACGCAGCACGATGCGGGAGCGCTCGTGGCCGCCGTCGTCGCGGTCCGTGGTCTCGTCGCCGACGACACCGCCCGCGTCGGTGGCCGCCGCGCGTGCCTCGGCCAGGGCCTTCGGCACGTCCTTGACGCGGACGGTCAGGGTCGCGGTGCGGATGATGTGTGTGCCGGTGAGCCTGGGCGGCTTCTTCTCGCCGGACTGATCCGCCCGGCCGCTCCCGCCCACCCCCTCGTCCGCCTGGCTGCCGGCCGCCTTGTCGTTGCTTCCGCTGTCGCTGTCGCCGCCGCCCGCGCTGCACCCCGTGAGCGCGAGGGCGGCCGCGAGCAGGACGGCCGAGAGTGCCTGGACGGCGGTGCGGTGCCTTGACGTGCTGGACGCGTGCATGTCGACGTACCCCCCGAGGGTCGTGGTGACTGTTGCTCCTTTGACGCCTGGAAGGGGCGGAACGGTGGTTGCCGACCGGTCCCGATGGGGTCACGGTCGGGACTCGCCCGACTCGGCGTGGCCGCCTCGTAGAGTGGAGGCATGCGCGAAACGGACACACGTACGGGTCATGTCGTCGTCATCGGTGGCGGGATCGCCGGACTGGCTGCCGCCCACCGATTGCTCGGCTCAGGGGCCCGCGTGACCGTCCTCGAGGCCTCCGACCGGCTCGGCGGCAAGCTGCTCCCCGGCGAGATCGAGGGCGTCCGCGTCGACCTCGGCGCCGAGTCGATGCTGGCCCGCCGCCCCGAGGCCGTCGCCCTCGCCCGCGAGGTGGGCCTGGCCGACCGGTTGCGGCCGCCCGCCACCGCGACCGCGGCGATCTGGACCCGCGGGGCCCTGCGGCCGATGCCCAAGGGTCACGTCATGGGCGTGCCCGGCGACGCGTCGGCCCTCTCCGGAGTGCTCTCCGACGAAGGCCTGCACCGCATCGAGCAGGACCGTGACCTGCCGCCCACCGAGGTCGGGGACGACGTCGCGGTCGGCGAGTACGTCGCCGCGCGCCTCGGCCGCGAGGTCGTCGACCGCCTCGTCGAGCCGCTCCTCGGCGGGGTGTACGCGGGCGACGCCTACCGCATCTCGATGCGCTCGGCGGTCCCGCAGCTCTTCGAGGCCGCCCGCACCCACGCCTCGCTCACGGAGGGCGTCCGCGCCATCCAGGCCCGCGCCGCGAAGAACCAGCAGACAGGACCCGTCTTCATGGGCATCGAGGGCGGCGTCGGCCAACTGCCGCTCGCCGTCGCGGAGTCGGTGCGGGCGCGGGGCGGGGAGATCCGCACCGGGACACCGGTCACCGAGCTGCGGCGCACCCCGGACGGCTGGCAGGTCACCGTCGGCGAGCAGACCATCGACGCCGAAGCCGTGGTCGTCGCCGTGCCCGCCTACGCCGCCGCCGCGCTGCTCGGCGTCGAGGCGCCCGCCGCCGCGGCCGAGCTCGCGGGCATCGAGTACGCCTCCATGGCCCTGATGACCCTCGCCTACCGCCGCAGCGAGGCCGACCTCCCCGAAGGCAGCGGATTCCTCGTGCCGCCCGTCGACGGGCACACCATCAAGGCGTCCACCTTCGCGTCGCGCAAGTGGGGCTGGATCGCCGACGAGGATCCCGACCTGCTGGTTCTGCGTACTTCGGTGGGGCGGTACGGCGAAAGCGCGATCCTGGGGCGCGACGACGCCGACCTCATCGCGCTCTCCCGGCGCGACCTGCGCGCGGCCACCGGCCTCGACGCCGAGCCCGTCGCCACCCGCGTCACCCGCTGGCACGACGGCCTGCCGCAGTACCCCGTCGGCCACCACGCGCGCGTGGCCCGCGTCCGCGAGCACGTGGGCAAGCTGCCGGGCCTCGCCGTGTGCGGAGCGGCGTACGACGGAGTGGGCGTCCCCGCGTGCATCGCGAGCGCGTACGCGGCCGTCGACGAGCTGGGCGGTGACCTGGCCGGTGTGGAGGAGCTCACCCGCAACCCGGTGCAGAGCCCGCACGGCGGCGGAGGAGAATAGGGCCATGAGTGACGACGCCCCCGCCAAGAGCCCGAACGCGGGCAAGAAGGCCAAGGACCTCAACGAGGTCATCCGCTACACGCTGTGGTCCGTCTTCAAGCTTCGGGACCTGCTCCCCGAGGACCGCGCAGGCTACGCCGACGAGGTCCAGGAGCTGTTCGACCAGCTCGCCGCCAAGGACATCACCGTCCGCGGCACGTACGACGTGTCGGGGCTCCGCGCCGACGCCGACGTCATGATCTGGTGGCACGCCGAGACCGCCGACGAGCTGCAGGAGGCCTACAACCTCTTCCGCCGCACCAAGCTGGGCCGCGCCCTGGAGCCGGTCTGGTCGAACATGGCGCTGCACCGCCCCGCCGAGTTCAACAAGTCGCACATCCCGGCCTTCCTGGCCGACGAGACGCCGCGCAACTACATCAGCGTCTACCCCTTCGTGCGCTCCTACGACTGGTACCTCCTGCCCGACGAGGACCGCCGCCGCATGCTCAAGGACCACGGCATGATGGCCCGCGGCTACCCCGACGTGCGCGCCAACACGGTCGCCTCGTTCTCCCTCGGCGACTACGAGTGGCTCCTGGCGTTCGAGGCGGACGAGCTGTACCGCATCGTCGACCTCATGCGGCACCTGCGCGCCTCCGAAGCCCGTATGCACGTCCGCGAAGAGGTCCCGTTCTACACCGGCCGCCGCAAGTCCGTGGCCGACCTGGTGGCGGGCCTCGCGTAAGCACCCCCGCTCCCACCCGCACCATCCACCGGGCGGGCACGGCACCGGTGATGCGGTTGCCGTGCCCGCCCGGTGCACGTTTCCTTTCGACGACCTTGAGCGGCTCGGAGCCCTCTGGCGGTCAGTGCCCCTTGGGGAGAGCCGCCGCCCGCGCGCCGGACAGCGGCTGGGGCTCCTTGTGCGGTGCGCACGCCGCGCGCCGCACGGGGAGCCTGCCCTCCAGGAGGTAGGACTCCATGTGGCCGTTGATGCACTTGTTGGGCCCCGCGCCGATGCCGTGGGTACCCGCGTCCCGCTCGGTCACGAGCACCGAACCTCCCAGCCTGCGGTTCAGCTCCTTGGCGCCCTCGTACGGGGTCGCGGCGTCCCGCTCGGCGGCCAGGATCAGCGTCGGGGGAAGCTCGCCCTCCTGGGTGCGGACGTCGACGGGCTGCTGCCGGGGCGCGGGCCAGTAGGCGCACGGCAGGTTCATCCAGGCGTTGTCCCACGTCTCGAAGGGGGCGCTGCGCGCGAGCGCCGAGTTGTCGCGGTTCCAGGTCTCGAAGTCCGTGGGCCAGGGCGCGTCATTGCACTCGACCGCGGTGTAGACCGCGTTGCCGTTCTCCTGCTCCTTGGCCGCCTTCGGCTCGGGCGCGGCCTGCTCGATCAGCGGCCTCGGGTTGCCCTTCAGGTACGCCGAGAGCGCCGACGCACGCGTCGGCCAGTAGTCGTCGTAGTACCCGGCCTGGAGGTACGCCGACTGCAGCTGGCCGGGGCCGACCTTGCCGCCCGCGGGCTTGGCCGCCAGCCTGTCGCGCACCTTCTCGTAGCTGCGCAGGACCGCCTGGGGCGTCTTGCCCAGGTGATACGTCTTGTCGTGCTTGGCGACCCATGTGCGGAAGTCGCCCCAGCGGTGCTCGAAGGCCGCTGACTGGTCGAGGTTGTTGCCGTACCAGATCTGCGCCGGGTCGGGGTTGACCGCCGAGTCGAACACCATGCGCCGCACGTGCGAGGGGAAGAGCGAGGCGTACACCGCGCCGAAGTACGTGCCGTACGAAGCGCCCATGAAGGTCAGCTTCTTCTCGCCGAGCGCGGCCCGCAGCACATCCAGGTCACGGGCGTTGTTCAGGCTCGTGTAGTACTGCACGGCCTGCCCGGAGCGCTTGACACAGCCCTCTGCGTACGCCTTCGCCTGCTTGATGCGCTTGAGCTTGTACGCGTCGTCGGGGTGGGTCGGCGCCTGGCTCGGTGCCTTGCCGAACTCCTTCGGGTCCTGGCAGGAGATCGGGGCCGAGCGGCCGACACCGCGCGGGGCGTAGCCCACGAGGTCGTACGCCGCCGCGATGCGCTTCCACTCCGGGAGCATGCCGGCCATCGGGAAGTACATGCCGGACCCGCCGGGTCCGCCGGGGTTGAACACGAGGGCGCCCTGCCGCTTGACGGCCTTGCCCCGCCGCGGTTCCGCCTTCCGCGTGGCCTTGGTGTGGCTGACGGTCAGCTTGATCTGCTTGCCGTCCGGGTTCGCGTAGTCGAGCGGCACCGATACGGTGCCGCACTTGACCGAGGAGGGCAGGCCCTCCGCCGCGGGACAGGCGCCGAAGCGGACACCGGCCGCCTGGGCGCGCTGGGCCGCGACGGCGGTGCCGTGGGCCTCCGGGTAGGGAGAGGGATCGGCCGCGGACGCGTTTCCCGTGGGGGCGACGACGAGTGCGGTCAGGACCAGGGATCCGGCGGTTCCGTAGAGGGCGGCTGCTGCTCTCATCGCTCTTCATTCCTTCATTCGGCCGTGCGTTGCTCGAATAAAAGGGATGATTCGTTCGGTAAATGGCGAAGTAAAGCACCGCCCCGCCGATGTCGGCTCAATGACCCCGATGCGCCGCATCCCGGTGTGCGAAAGCCGCACGCGGTTTCGGGTCGGTGAGGGCGCGCGTGCCTCGTACGGCCGCTTTGGTGCGGGGTTCGTCGCTGGGTTTGTCGCTGTCGCTGTCGTTGTCCTTGCTCTTCTCTTCGCTCTTGTCCTCATGGCGTTCCTTCTGCTCCGTGGGCTTGGGGCGGGACGCCGGTGGAGGGAGCGGGAACGTGGGGGAGGGGGAGAGGGGAGTCGCCGGAGCGGGCGACTCGGCAGGGCCCGGTGGGGCAGGGGAGCGGGTCACCGGGGCGGGGCTCGCCGATGCCGCGTCGCGTGCCAGCTTGTCGAAGTCGACGAGGCCCGTGCCTTCGAGGACCTTGATGTGGTCGAGGACGGTCGTGTTCGCGTCGTCGGCGAGCGCGCGCACCAGCGAGTTGCGGGTGCTCGCGCGGACCTGGGCGACCACCGAGAAGACCTTGCCGTGGGCGGAGCGCAGGATGTTGGCGAACTTCTGGTCGTACGCCTCGCCGTGTGCGGCGCTCAGCGTGTCGAGCCAGCTCCGCTGCTGCGGGTTCGGCTGGTTGGGCAGTTCGAGGCCGAGCCGCGTCGCCACCTCGCGCACCCGCGCGTCCAGGAACGTATGGCCCTCGACGAGATGCTCGCCGGCGGTCTGGACGGCCTTGGTCGTGCCGCGCACCTCGGCCTGCTGTCCGGCGGGGAGCTCCCAGAGTCCCGCGAGCCGGACCTTGGTGATGAACTCACGGTCGAGCGCGGAGAGCGGGCCGAACTGGGTCGACACGGTCTGAGCGTTGAGTTGGTCCAGGCTGGTGCCCGACCTGTCCTCGTACGACCAGAGGGGGAAGAGCAGCGCGGCCAGGGTCGCGACGAGCCCCGCGACGATGAGGCCGGTGCCGTTGATGGATCGCATGACGCCTCCTGTTGCGGCACCGCACGTTAGTGCGCCGCGAGGAGGCGCCTGCGGGATACCTCCCGGAGTACGTCAACCGCCGTACGGGTAAGGGGCATCGGCTGCGGGCGTGCGCTGTTCCCCGGGCAGGAGCGCTAGGAACTGCCCCCTCCGCCCCCGCAGCCGCCCCCGCCTCCACCGCACGACGAGCTGCCGCCCCCGCCGCAGCCGCCGAAACTCCCGCAGCCCGAGCCGCCGCACGCCGAACCCTCTCCGCCGCCCGCGCCCCCGTCCCCGCCCGCGCCGCCGCCCCCGTCCCCGCCGCCTCCGCACCACGCGATGGTGCTCCCGGAGCTCGCGTACGACGCGGACGCCGTGCGCCCCGGCCGGAAGCTGTGCGCGGCACGCAACTGCGCGTGCAGATCGGGGTCGAGCACGCCGACCAGGCCGTCCACCGCCACGCGGTGCGCCGCGCCGGGCGCGTTCGCGCCGGCGGCGCGGTACTCCGCGAGCGCGGTCCGGCCCGAGGCGGTCACCCGGGTGCGGGCGGCGCGGCGGCAGAGCCAGCCGATCAGAGCGCCGAGCACCCAGGCGACGATCAGGACGAGGGTCGGCACGCTCACGGGATCCCACGCGGGCCCGTCGTCGTCCCCGACGGCGATGACGGCGACGACGACGAAGAACCCCACGAAGCTCAGGACGTTGTGCCGGATCCTCCGGCGCCGCAGGCGGTCCAGGGCCTCGGGCCGCACCATCAGGCCGCGCCGGGCGAGCGCGTCACCGAGTGCCTGTACGGCGGGGCTGCGCATCGCGCCGATACGCAGCCAGTGCAGGGCGCCGCTCGGTGCGTCGGCGTGGGCCTGGAGCACCGCGCCCTCCACCGGGTTGCGGGCCTCGGCCGACGGGATCTCGACGATGCCGGGCCAGGCGACGACAAGGCGCCCGTCCTCGTGCAGGGCCGCGATGGCGGCGTCGGCGACCCGGCCGGGGCCGCCCGCGAGGAAGGCGGCCTCCAGAGGGTCGAACACGGCTCCGTGCTGTGCGTCGGGCTGCTCGGGCGCGGCCTGCCGTGTGCGCGAGACACCGACGACGAGGCCGAACGACGAGGCCGCGAGAAGGAGGGCGAAGCAGACGGACAGGATCTGCACGGCCGCCCCCTAACCCCGTCGCAGCGCGAACCGGGCCGCCCGCAGCCACCTCGTGACCGGCCGCGCGTCCAGTGGCGCGGGCCCCGAACGCTCCAGCCACCACTGGGTCAACCGGCCGCGCGCCTCGGAGTCCTCGGGCTGCCCGGCGAGCAGCAGACGCTCGGCGAAGTCCAGTGCGTCACGCCGGTATCCGCCGGACATCGGCCGTGTCTGGGCGTACGAGAGGAATCGCGCGCGGTAGGCCTCGCCGAGGATCTCCGGCAGCTCGGGCGCCACCTTCGCCACGACGTCGGCCCGCTTGCCGGTCAGTGCCCGGCTCTGCACGGTCAGCCGGGTCCGGTCGAACCCCTCGGGCGCGGGCGTCCCCGCGACGAGCGCGGACAGGAGCGAGGTCTGCGCGAGGGCGAGACGCTGGCGGGCGGGTGCGGTCGCCGGGGCGACGGCGGGTTCACCGGCGGTCGGCGTGGTGCCGGAGGCGCACTCGCCGGAGACGGGCGCCTTCGTCCGCACCGTCTCCCGTATCGCGTCCAGCTCCCGCTCCAGTTCCCGCGGCGCCGGGAAGTTCTCGTCCCGTTCGAGCAGCACGCCCGGCGGGGTCACCCGTGACGCCAGGTCCGCCAGGATCTCCAGGACCGGCTCGGGGACCGGGTGGGCGTGGCTGTCGTGCCAGACGCCGTCCCGCTCGAAGCCGCCCGCGACGTGGACGTACGCGATGGCCTCGACCGGCAGCTCGTCCAGGGCCTTCGCGGGGTCCTCGCCGCGGTTGACGTGGTTCGTGTGGAGGTTGGCGACATCGATGAGCAGGCGTACGCCCGTGCGCTCGACGAGCTCGTACAGGAACTGCCCTTCCGTCATCTCCTCGCCGGGCCAGGAGATCAGTGCCGCGATGTTCTCCACCGCGAGCGGCACCGGCAGCGCGTCCTGCGCGATGCGCACGTTCTCGCACAGCACGTCGAGGGCGTCACGGGTGCGCGGCACCGGGAGCAGGTGGCCCGCCTCAAGGGGCTGCGAAGCCGTCAGCGGGCCCCCGGCGCGTACGAACGCGATGTGCTCGGTGACAAGGGGCGAGCCGAGAGCCCGCGCGCGCTCGGCGAGCGCGGCGAGGCGGGTCTCGTCGGGGCGCCCGGCGTCGCCGAGGCCGAGCGAGACGCCGTGCGGCACCACCGTGACACCGCGCTCGCGCAGCCGCAGGAGGGAATCGGGGAGGTGCCCGGGGCACAGGTTCTCCGCGACGGCCTCGACCCAGTCGATGCCGGGCATCCGCTCCACGGCGTCCGCGATCTCCGGACGCCACCCGATTCCGGTCCCCAAGTGCTTCATGTTCCCCCTCCTCCGCCAAGACCCCGCGTACGTGCTCGTGTCTTGTGAACGTGTGCAGAGGTCATGGCCCCGGTGATGGTCGCCGAACCCATGAGGGGAGACGTTCAGAGCTACATTTGAGGTTCCGGCCTGTTCGTGTTGACCTCTCCGGGCGCGGCCGGTGAAGGGCGTGAGGTCGTGGACACGTCGCCGGTCGGACCGGCGGGAGGCGGCTGCGGCGGAGCGACGCCGGAGGGCGGCGGAGGCCCGGTGGGGCTGGCCGTCGCGGTGGCGGCGCCACCGTTCGCGATGTCGTCGAAGTCGACGCGTCCGGTCGCCTCCAGCATCGTGATGTGGTCGAGGACGGTCTGGTTGGAGTCGGTGGCCAGCTGCCGGATCAGCGAGTTGCGCGTGCTGTCCCGCACCTGCGCGATCGCGGCGAACACCTTGCCGTGCGATGCGCGCAGCAGGTTCGCGAACTTCTGCTCGTACGTCTCGCCGCTGGCCTCCGTCAACTCCTGCAGCCAGCCCTGCTGTTGGGCGGTCGGCTGGTTCGGCAGCTCCACGCCGAGCTGCGCCGCGACCGAACGGGCCCGCTTGTCGAGGTCCGTGTGACCGACGATCAGATGGTCACCGGCCTCCTTGATCGCCTTCGTCGGTGCCCGCTCGACGGCCTGCTGGCCCGCGGGTATCTCCCACAGGCCTGCGAGCCGCACCTTCACCAGCAGATCGCGGTCGGCCGTCGAGAGCGGGCCCCACTGGGTGGCCACGGATCCTGCGGCCAGATTGGCGGGCCCCGTGCCCGAACGGTCGGCGTAGGACCACATGGGGAACGCGAGCGCGCCCAGTGTGACCACGAGTGCCGCGATGATCAGAGCTGTGCCGTTGATGCGCCGCAATGTGCCGTGCCTTCCTGCCCGTCAACCTGCCCTGGAGGCAAGCTACTTCCTGGTACCAGGAGATACGGAAGAGGCCTGCGTGATGTTCAACGCACTGCCGGACGGTGTGAAACTCCGGGCGACCGCCCGAGGAGAGCCAGCATCTCCTCCAGCGGGGAGGCGTCCTCCGGCGTGGGCAGGACGGGCGCGAACGCGGCGCCGGGTGAACGGCGTTCGGGATCTTTCGGCACCCTGCGGGCGATTTCGAGAGCGGCCTCGACGACCGGCCGGGGGAGGGTGATGTCGGCGCCGATGGTCGTCGCCACGTCCCAGGAGTGCACCACGTGGTCAAGGAAGTGGAAGCCGACGGCGACCCGTCCCGTGAAGGTGGATCCGATCTCCGGGAGCGTGAACCCCCTTTCCAGGACGCCTTCTTCGGCGAAAGCGGCCAGCACGTGACGGACCGCCTCGTCGTAGACCTTGAACGGGTCACGGCCCAGATCCGGCGCGATCCAGTACGTACGGTCGGCGCCCGAGCCCCGTGCCGCGGCGGCGAATCCGTGGTGCTGCGCGGCCATGTGCGCCACCAGGTCGCGCAGTGTCCAGCCCGCGCAGGGCGAGGGCCGCTCCCAGTCGGCGTCGCGGGCCGCGTGTAGGACGCGGAGCGATTCCTGTACGGCGGCGCGGTCGAGTGCGATGAGGTCGAGTGCGATGAGGTCGGTCATGAGGATCTCAGGGTCCTTCCGGGGTGTGAACGGCCTTGTCCGGCCAGGTGCTCGGGTCGGTGAGCAGCGCGTGCGCGGCGGCCCAGACGGCGTCCGGGTCGAGCCGGTCAGCCGTCCACGTGGTGGCGCGCGCCGCGCCCCGGTCGCGGTGTGCGCGGACGATGCGTATGTGGTCGGGGCGCCCGACGAACGCGTACAGCGACCGCTCGTCGGTCCAGACCGAGACGGACCCCGAGAGCTTGCGCCACGGGTCGAACCAGAGCCACATGCCGACGGCGCCGGGCGTCTTGGGCCAGCTCCGGCGCAGCCGCAGCCCCGCCAGGGCGATCGGGGCGGTCTGGGTGTGCCGGTGGGCGGTGAACTCCGTGACGCTCACCAGGACCGTCCCCGGCGCGTGCGCATCGGGACCCGCTTGCCAGGGCGTACGCCTTATCGATCGCAGACTCTGTGAGGACATGCAACGACTCTAAATCTAAACGAACGGTCGTGCTACTAGTTTGACGGGGTTGTGACGCACGACGGCGACCTCGCCCGTGCCGCGTCCGGTCCAGTCCCAGTCCCGGCGGAGAACTGAGCGCTGCATTACGCGTGCTTAAGCCGGTTCTCCGACGATGAACCCCCACGCCGGGCTTCCTCTGCCGGTACGGCACAGCCAAAAGTCGACAGACAGGGGCAGGGGCCACAGATGAAGATCGTCGTAACGGGTTCGATAGCCGAGGACCATCTCATGGTCTATCCGGGCAGGTTCGCCGAACAGTTCATCGCCGGGAGCCTCGACAAGGTGTCGCTCTCGTTCCTGGTCGACGCTCTTGAGATTCGGCCCGGGGGAGTGGCGGCGAACATCGCCCATGGGCTCGGCTCGCTCGGTCTGCGGCCCGTCCTCGCGGGCGCGGTGGGGGAGGGCTTCGACTCGTACCGCGCCCGGTTGGAGCGGAACGGCGTCGACACCGGATCGGTGCGGGTGAGCGAGGCACTGCACACGGCCCGCTTCGTGTGCACCACCGACGCCGTGCACAACCAGATCGGTTCGTTCTACCCGGGCGCCATGAGCGAGGCCAGGCACATCGACCTGCACTCCGTGCGGCAGCGCGTGGGTGGGCTCGGGCTCGTCGTCGTGTCACCCAACGACCCCGAGGCCATGGTGCGGCACACACGCCAGTGCGTGGAGATGGGAGTGCCCTTCGCCGCCGACCCGTCCCAGCAACTGGCGAGCATGGACAGAGACGACGTGCGCGTGCTGCTGTCGAAGCCCCGGGTCCTGTTCACCAATGAGTACGAGAGCATTCTCATCCAGGAATGCACCGGTTGGACGGAACAGCAGATCCTGGGGCGCGTGGGCAGCTGGGTGACGACGCGAGGTGCCGAAGGAGCCGTGGTCCGTCAGGCCGGCCACCACTCGGTCACCGTGAAGGCCGTACCTCCTACTGGGCAGACGGAGCCCACCGGCGCGGGTGATGCCTTCCGGGCCGGATTCCTCGCGGCCACGGCCTGGGGCCTGAGTCACCGGCGCGCCGCCCAATTGGGCTGCGCCGTCGCCACCGTCGTTCTGGAGACCACCGGCCCGCAGCCAAAGTCACTGTCGGGTCAGAGCCTTCTCGCACGCATCCGCGACGCATACGGGGTGTCCGTCATGGAGGACTTGGCCGAGCGTCTGACCGGGGTCACCCGATGACGAACGGAACCCGGGCCGACGCCCTCCGCGAAGCGCTCGCCACCCGTGTGGTGGTGGCCGATGGTGCGATGGGCACCATGCTCCAGGCGCAGGACCCCACCCTTGAGGACTTCCAGAACCTTGAGGGCTGTAACGAGATCCTGAACGTGACGCGCCCGGACATCGTCCGCTCGGTCCATGAGGAGTACTTCGCGGTCGGTGTGGACTGTGTGGAGACCAACACGTTCGGCACGAACTTCGCGGCCTTGAGCGAGTACGACATCCCGGAGCGGAACTTCGAGCTTTCCGAGGCGGGTGCCCGGATCGCCCGCGAGGTCGCCGACGAGTTCACCGCGTCCACCGGCCAGCAGCGCTGGGTTCTGGGCTCGATGGGCCCGGGCACGAAGCTGCCGACCCTGGGCCACGCCCCCTATACGGTGCTGCGGGACGCGTATCAGACCAACGCCGAAGGCATGATCGCGGGCGGCGCGGACGCGCTGCTGGTGGAGACCACCCAGGACCTGCTGCAGACCAAGTCCGCGATCCTGGGCGCCCGCCGCGCGCTGGATGCCACCGGCGTGAACCTGCCGCTGATCTGCTCGGTGACGGTCGAGACGACCGGCACGATGCTGCTGGGTTCGGAGATCGGGGCGGCGCTGACCGCGCTTGAGCCGCTGGGCATCGACATGATCGGCCTGAACTGTGCGACGGGTCCGGCCGAGATGAGCGAGCACCTGCGCTATCTGGCCCGCCACTCGCGCGTCCCGATCTCCTGCATGCCCAATGCGGGCCTGCCGGTGCTTGGCAAGAACGGCGCCCACTATCCGCTGACCGAGGCGGAGCTGGCCGACGCCCAGGAGACCTTCGTCCGCGAGTACGGCCTCTCCCTGGTCGGCGGCTGCTGCGGCACCACGCCCGAGCACCTGCGCCAGGTCGTGGAGCGGATGCGCGGTGTGGAGACGGTGCGCCGTGAGCCGCACCCCGAGCCGGGCGCCGCCTCGCTCTACCAGAGTGTGCCTTTCCGTCAGGACACCGCCTACATGGCGATCGGTGAGCGGACGAACGCCAACGGTTCCAAGAAGTTCCGTGAGGCGATGCTGGAGGGCCGCTGGGACGACTGTGTGGAGATGGCCCGTGACCAGATCCGCGAGGGCGCCCACATGCTCGACCTGTGTGTGGATTATGTGGGCCGGGACGGTGTGGCGGACATGGCGGAGCTGGCGGGCCGTTTCGCGACCGCTTCCACGCTGCCCATCGTGCTTGATTCCACCGAACTGCCCGTCATCCAGGCCGGTCTGGAGAAGCTGGGCGGCCGTGCGGTCATCAACTCCGTCAACTACGAGGACGGGGACGGCCCCGAGTCGCGTTTTGCGAAGGTGACCGCGCTGGCCCGGGAGCACGGTGCGGCGCTGATCGCGCTGACCATCGACGAGGAGGGCCAGGCCCGTACCGTCGAGCACAAGGTCGCCATCGCCGAGCGCCTGATCGAGGATCTGACGGGCAACTGGGGCATCCATGAGTCGGACATTCTCATCGACACTCTGACCTTCACCATCTGCACCGGCCAGGAGGAGTCCCGCGGTGATGGCATCGCCACGATCGGGGCGATCCGTGAGCTCAAGCGCCGCCATCCGGACGTGCAGACCACCCTGGGGTTGTCGAACATTTCCTTCGGCCTCAACCCGGCGGCCCGTGTGGTCCTGAACTCCGTCTTCCTCGATGAGTGTGTCAAGGCGGGCCTGGATTCGGCGATCGTGCACGCCTCGAAGATCCTGCCGATCGCGCGCCTGGACGAGGCACAGGTCAAGGCGGCCCACGACCTGATCTACGACCGCCGCGAGGAGGGCTATGACCCCTTGCAGAAGCTCATGGAGCTTTTCGAGGGCGTCAACATGAAGTCGATGAAGGAGGGCAAGGCCGAGGAGCTTCTCGCCCTGCCGCTGGACGAGCGCTTGCAGCGGCGCATCATCGACGGTGAGAAGAAGGGCCTGGAGGCCGACCTGGACGAGGCCCTGGAGTCCCGCCCGGCGCTGGACATCGTCAATGACACCCTCCTGGAGGGCATGAAGGTCGTCGGTGAGCTGTTCGGTTCCGGCCAGATGCAGCTGCCCTTCGTGCTGCAGTCCGCCGAGGTGATGAAGACCGCGGTCGCCCATCTGGAACCGCACATGGAGAAGTCCGACTCCGAGGGCAAGGGCACGATCGTCCTGGCCACCGTGCGCGGCGACGTCCACGACATCGGCAAGAACCTCGTCGACATCATCCTGTCCAACAACGGCTACAACGTGGTCAACCTGGGCATCAAGCAGCCCGTCGCGGCGATCCTGGACGCGGCGGCCGAGCACCGGGCGGACGTGATCGGCATGTCGGGCCTGCTGGTGAAGTCGACCGTGATCATGAAGGAGAACCTGGAGGAGCTCAACCAGCGCAAGATGGCCGCGGACTTCCCCGTCATCCTGGGCGGCGCCGCACTCACCCGTGCCTACGTCGAGCAGGACCTCCACGAAATCTACGAGGGCGAGGTCCGCTACGCCCGCGACGCGTTCGAGGGCCTGCGCCTGATGGACGCCCTCATCGCGGTCAAGCGCGGCGTCCCCGGCGCCACCCTGCCCGAGCTCAAGCAACGCCGGGTTCCGAAGCGAGAGCTGGTGCTCGATGAGCCGCAGGAAACCGGCCGCTCGGATGTCGCGGCCGACCATCCGGTCCCGGAGCCGCCGTTCTGGGGCACCCGCGTCGTCAAGGGCATCCAGCTCAAGGAGTACGCCTCCTGGCTGGACGAGAGCGCCCTGTTCAAGGGCCAGTGGGGCCTCAAGGGCGACACCGTCGAGAGTGAAGGCCGACCGCGGCTGCGGATGTGGCTGGACCGGCTGCGTACGGAGAATCTGCTGGAGGCGGCCGTCGTGCACGGCTACTTCCCCTGTGTCTCCAAGGGCGACGACCTGATCATCCTGGACGACGAGGGCAATGAGCGCACCCGCTTCTCCTTCCCGCGCCAGCGCCGGGGCCGGCGCCTGTGCCTGGCGGACTTCTTCCGCCCCGAGGAGTCCGGCGAGAAGGACGTGGTCGGGCTCCAGGTCGTCACCGTCGGTTCGAAGATCGGCGAGGCCACCGCGAAGCTCTTCGAGGCCGACTCCTACCGCGACTACCTCGAACTGCACGGCCTGTCCGTCCAGTTGGCCGAGGCCCTCGCCGAGTACTGGCACGCACGCGTACGCGGCGAACTCGGTATCTCCAAGGGCGACCCGGACTCGATGGACGGCATGTTCCGCACCGAGTACCAGGGGTGCCGCTATTCCCTGGGCTACCCGGCCTGCCCCGACCTGGAGGACCGCGCCAAGATCGCGGATCTGCTCCGCCCGGAGCGAATCGGTGTCGTTCTGTCCGAGGAGTTCCAGCTCCACCCGGAACAGTCCACCGACGCCATCGTCCTTCACCACGCCGAGGCAAGTTACTTCAACGCCGGTGGAGGCCGCTGATGCCGACCTTCTCCTTCGAGTTCTTCCCGCCCAAGACAGCCAAGGGGGAGCGCACGCTCTGGGAGGCGATCCGCCGCGTCGAACCACTCGCCCCGGACTTCGTGTCCGTCACCTACGGCGCCGGCGGATCCTCCCGGGACCGTACCGTCGAGCTGACAAAACGGATCGCGGCCGAGACGACCCTGAGCCCCGTCGCCCATCTGACGGCGGTCGGGCACTCGGTGGCGGAGCTGCGCCGCATCGTCGGCCAGTATGCCGACGCGGGCGTACGAGACGTCCTCGTCGTGCGTGGCGACCCGCCCGGCAACCCGAACGGTCCCTGGGTCCCGCACCCGGACGGGTTCACCCATGCCTACGAACTCGTCGCGCTGGTACGGGAGTTGGGCGACTTCACCGTGGGTGTCGCAGCCTTTCCCGAACGTCACCCGCGTTCACCGGACTGGGAATCGGACATCCGCCATTTCGTCGCCAAGTGCAGGGCGGGCGCCGACTACGCCATTACGCAGATGTTCTTCCAGGTGGAGGACTATCTGCGGTTGCGTGAGCGGGTGGTTGCCGCGGGCTGCGACACCCCGATCATTCCGGAGATCATGCCGGCCACCGATGTGCGCCAGATCGGCCGCTTCGCCGAACTCAGCGGCGCTGCTTTCCCCGAGGGCCTGGCGCACCGCCTCGAGGCCGCACGCGACAACCCGGCCGACGGCCACCGCATCGGCGTCGAATACGCCACCGCCATGGCCGAGCGACTGCTCTCCGAAGGGGCTCCCGGACTGCACTACATCACGCTCAACCGCTCGACAGCGGCGCTTGAGATCCACCGCAACGTACTGAAATCAAGGAGTGGACCGTATGTCCTCACAGATCACCGCTGACTTCACGGACTTCAAGGTCGCCGATCTCTCGCTGGCCGCGTTCGGCCGCAAGGAGATCACTCTCGCCGAGCACGAGATGCCCGGTCTGATGTCGATCCGCAAGGAGTTCGCGGCCACCAAGCCGCTGGCCGGCGCCCGCATCATGGGCTCGCTGCACATGACGGTGCAGACCGCCGTGCTCATCGAGACGCTGGTCGCGCTGGGCGCCGAGGTCCGCTGGGTCTCCTGCAACATCTTCTCGACCCAGGACCACGCGGCCGCGGCCATCGCGGTGGGCCCGGACGGCACCCCGGACAACCCGCAGGGCATCCCGGTCTTCGCCTGGAAGGGCGAGAGCCTGGAGGAGTACTGGTGGTGCACGGAGCAGGCGCTGACCTGGCCGAACACGCCCACCGGCGGCCCGAACATGATCCTGGACGACGGTGGCGACGCCACCATGCTCGTCCACAAGGGTGTCGAGTACGAGAAGGCGGGCAAGGTCCCGTCCGAGGACACCGCCGAGTCCGACGAGCACCGTGTCGTCCTGCAGGTGCTCAACCGCACCATCACCGAGGGCTCGCAGAAGTGGACCCAGCTCGCCTCGGAGATCCGCGGCGTGACGGAGGAGACCACGACGGGTGTCCACCGCCTGTACGAGATGCACCGCGACGGCACCCTCCTCTTCCCGGCGATCAACGTGAACGACGCCGTGACGAAGTCGAAGTTCGACAACAAGTACGGCTGCCGCCACTCTCTGATCGACGGCATCAACCGCGCCACGGACGTCCTGATCGGCGGCAAGACCGCTCTGGTCTGTGGTTACGGCGATGTGGGCAAGGGCTGTGCGGAGTCGCTGCGCGGCCAGGGCGCCCGGGTGATCGTCACCGAGGTCGACCCGATCTGCGCGCTGCAGGCGGCGATGGACGGCTACCAGGTCGCCACGCTGGACGAGGTGGTCGACAAGGTCGACATCTTCGTCACGACGACCGGCAACAAGGACATCATCATGGCCTCGGACATGGCCAGGATGAAGCACCAGGCGATCGTCGGGAACATCGGCCACTTCGACAACGAGATCGACATGGCCGGTCTGGCGAAGATCCCGGGCATCGTCAAGGACGAGGTCAAGCCGCAGGTCCACACGTGGACGTTCCCCGACGGCAAGGTCCTCATCGTGCTCTCCGAGGGCCGCCTGCTGAACCTGGGCAACGCGACGGGCCACCCGTCCTTCGTGATGTCCAACTCCTTCGCGGACCAGACCCTGGCCCAGATCGAGCTGTTCACCAAGCAGGAGGAGTACCCGACCGACGTCTACGTGCTGCCCAAGCACCTGGACGAGAAGGTCGCCCGCCTCCACCTGGACGCGCTCGGCGTCAAGCTCACCACGCTCCGTCCCGAGCAGGCCTCGTACATCGGCGTGGAGGTGGAGGGCCCGTACAAGCCGGACCACTACCGCTACTGATACCGGTGGGCCGGCACCGCTGAGGTGAGCGCCGATCCGAGAGCGGGACCGCCACGCCGTCACATCGGCGCGTGGCGGTCGCTTCGTGTCGACGATAGGTCCTTCCGTCGGAATCCGGCCAGTTCGGACGAGTTCAAGTCATTCGTCGGCCTTTGGCGCCCGACGGTGGCACGATGCTGCTCCGGTCTTGATCGCACCGGTGCAGGGATGCGGTCGAGACGCGTGCGGGGAGACCGTGACGGGGAGTCGGTCATTGCGCGTACGGGGGAGAGGGAAGCTCTGCGTTGACACCCCTGTGCCCCCATGCCACCATTTAGATAGTTCGCTACGTAACTATGACGACCCACTGGCGCTCGACAGCTGGAGGAAGTTCAGTGCGTTTAGGGCAGGCCGAACCGCATGGCGAGGAATCCGAGCAGCTCACGATGGTCGCCGTATGGGGCGGCAACCTTTTCAGCCGGATCGAGACGGTGTCCGTCATCGGTAACGAAGAGGGCTTCAACGCGGTCGGTCTCGCCGCGAATCCGTCCTGCGTGCAACGGGCCGTCGCTGAGCGCCGTCCGGACATCGTGGCCGTCCTCGACGACGTGGACGCGGATTCCATCCTGCAGGAACTCTCCACGAGCACGCCCAGGCCGCAGGTGGTTGTCGTCTCGCTGTCACAGAAGCACACCGAGAACGTCGGCCGGGCGACCGTCGGCGGCTTGCCCATCAACCGGATCAATCGCGAGAGCCTGATCCCGGCGATCCGGCTGATCCGATCCGGCTACCGGGTACGGGCCGGGCACGGGGAGCGGAGCGATCCCGCATCGACGAAGAGGCAGCCCGACCCTTGGCGCAGCCTGCACCAGCTGACCGCTCGCGAAGCGGAGGTCGCCGCCCTGATGCTCAGGGGCTGGAGCAACGTGGAGATCGCTGAGAGTCTTGAGCTCAGCGGGGCCACGGTGAAGAGCCATGTGCGCAGCCTCATGGGCAAGTTGAACCTGAAGAACCGTATCGACGTGATCACGACGGCCTACCGGACAGGCCTTGCGCGCCCTCGGGCAGCCCTGCGGCCGGCCTCGAACTGCCGGCAGCCCGATCTGGCACCTGTTTCGACCCCACAGTAAGAGACCGGAACAAGAGAGATGAGCGAAGCCATGTCGACGTCCGCACGCCCCAAGGTTTCCGGGTTCCAGAAGTTCGGGAACAAGATGATGTCCGTGTTCCACGGGATGGGAATGCCGGTGGGCCCCATGCACCTGCTCCGGGTCAAGGGGCGGGTGTCGGGACGAGAGTTCACCAACCCCGTGGCCCCCGTGAACGTAGACGGAACCATGTACATCCTGCAGGCGTTCCCGCAGTCCGACTGGGTCAAGAACGTCCGCGCCGCAGGCGAGGGGACCCTTGTCCGCGGACGCAAGGCCAAGTCCGTCAAGCTGATCGAGGTGCCGTCTTCGGAACGGCCGCCGATCGCCCGGGAGTTCCCGACGCAGGTACCCATGGGTGCCGGAATCTTCGTGAAGAACGGTGTGGTCGCCGACAAGACGCCCGCCGCCTTCGAGCGGGCCGCCACTGAGATCCCGATGTTCCGCGTCGTCCCCGTATGAGGGCGTCGGCCACGGCCGACCCGGAACGACGAGGCGGGGGGGCCCCCGGGGTGGGGGGGGGGGGAGTGGCGAAGGCGCCGTTGGGGGTGGGGAGGGTGTGAGGAAAGAGGAAGGGAG
>NZ_JBVIHP010000045.1:25552-40845 GCF_055570235.1 Streptomyces sp. NPDC031274
GGCGCTTGTTTGTTCTGTCTTGCCCTGTTGGAGTGTTCTCTCCCAGTCCACCCAGAAACCGCCATGCCCCCCCCCCTCGTTGTGGGGCTCCCCCCCCTCGTCGTGTCATGCCGCCGAGCGTATCTCGCACAGGGGCGCACCTCTTGAGACGCCAGCGCCCGCAGCCACCGCGACCTTGTGCACCACACCCGTGCGGTGGGCCTTGATGGGCTGCTCCATCTTCATCGCCTCGATGACGAACAGGACGTCCCCCTCGGTGACCTCCGCGCCCTCGTCGGCGGCGATCTTGACCACAGTGCCGACCATGGGACTGGTCAGTGCTGCCGCCTCGGCCGCGGCGGTGACCGGCGCCGAACGGGGTCTGCGCTGCCCGCCGGCTCGCCCCCCGGCTTTGGCGGCAGGTGTCTGCCGGGTGGCCATCAGTGCCCCGGGCAGGGCCACTTCCAGCCGCCGCCCTGCCACCTCGACGGTGTAGGACAGGCGCTCGGGTGACTCGGCCGCCTCGTCCGGCTCCTGGCTCTGCCACGGATCGATGCGGATGACGGATTCCGACTCCAGCCACCGCGTGTGCACGGCGAAGCCGACTGTGGGGTCGACCGCCGTGAACTCCGCTGTGTTCAGGAGGGCTTGGGCCAGCGGGAGTGTGGTGGGGACACCCGCGACCTCGAACTCCGCGAGGGCGCGCCGGGCCCGGGCGAGGGCCTGGGGGCGGTCGGCGCCGGTGATGATGAGCTTGGCGAGCATGGAGTCGAAGGCCCCGTCGACGACAGCACCCTCCACGATGCCGGTGTCCACCCGTATGCCGGGGCCCGTGGGAATGAGCCAGCGGGTCACGGTGCCCGGTGTCGGCAGGAAGCCGCGGCCGACGTCCTCGCCGTTTATCCGGAACTCGATGCTGTGACCGCGGTGAGGGGGGTCGTCGTAGCCCAGCTCCTCGCCCGCCGCGAGGCGGAACTGCTCCTGCACCAGATCGATCCCGGTGATCTCCTCGGTGACCGGATGCTCCACCTGCAGACGGGTGTTGACCTCGAGGAAGGACAGGGTGCCGTCCTCGCCAAGGAGGAACTCGCAGGTACCGGCGCCCACATAGCCCGCCTCGGCGAGGACGGCCTTCGACGCGGCACGGAGCTCCTGTTCTTGAGCGGCCGTCAAGAAGGGTGCGGGCGCCTCCTCGACGAGCTTCTGGTGCCGCCGCTGCACCGAGCAGTCACGGGTCGACACCACCACCACGTGGCCCTGGCTGTCCGCCAGGCACTGCGTCTCCACGTGCCGGGCCCGGTCGAGGTATTTCTCGATGAAGCAGTCGCCCCGTCCGAAGGCGGCGGCCGCCTCGCGCGAGGCGGATTCGAGGAGTTCGGGAATCTCCTCCCGTGTGCGGGCCACCTTGAGGCCCCGTCCGCCGCCTCCGCCCACCGCCTTGATGGCCAGCGGAAGCCCGTGCCGGTCGGCGAAGTCGAGGACCTCGTCGGGACCGGACACCGGCCGGTCGGTGCCCGGAGCCAGCGGGGCGTTCACGCGGCGGGCGATCTCTCGGGCGGCGACCTTGTCACCGAGCCGCTCGATCGCTGAGGGGGGCGGGCCGATCCAGGTCAGTCCCGCGTCGAGCACGGCCCGCGCGAATACGGCGTCCTCGGAGAGGAAGCCGTAGCCCGGGTGGATGGCGTCCGCACCCGCCTCGGCCGCCCTGTCCAGTAGCTTTCCTGCGTCGAGATAGGTCTGCCCGGCCGTGCTGCCGTGCAGCGCGAACGCCTCGTCGGCGAGCCGGACGTGCGGGGCCTCCCTGTCCTGGTCCGCGTAGACCGCGACTGAGCGCAGCCCCGCGTCCCGGCAGGCGCGGATGACGCGCACCGCGATCTCGCCCCGGTTGGCTATGAGTACCTTCTGCATGCGATGAGCTCCTGTGATGGGGTGGCGCGACTCCGATTCAGACCAGACACATGCCGACGATCGCCGCGGCGAATCCCGCCAGGGCGATCCAGGTGCGGCCACGGTTGGAGCGCGCCCATCGAGTACGGGTCTCGGACCAGCCCTGCGGAAGTCCCTCCGCCACCCAGGTGTCGATGGACCGGTTTATTCGTACGTTCGACAGCTCGGAGACGAGCGCGACGCCGATCAGCCCGGCCTCGGCGGCGGCGAAGGCGATCTTTGCGTCCCACCCCGGTGCCAGCACGATCAGCACCAGGCCGATGCCGAGCGCGATTTTGTCGACGGTGGGCATGAGCGGGTCGAACCGGGGGTCCAGGGAGCGGTGGATCTGGACGTACCGATCGCCCGGCAGATCGGCCAGCATGGGCACCACCGCGATATGAACGGCGACGAGGACTCCCGCCAGAGCACCGCTCAGCAGGACGAGCAACGCGGCCAGGAGGTGGACGAGCATGAGGGATCGGCTCCTAGGTCGAGTCTTCGAATGACTTGAGTGGTGGATCACGACCAGGCGCAATGGCGCCGTGAACTTCCCTGTGTGGCAGGGGAGTTCGTCCACCCGCTGCTGCCTGAACAGCCAAGGGGCAGCAGCGGCTGGACGACTGGCCCGCCGGGGCGAGAGAGAGCCGTCCCGCTCCCGGGGCGTCAGTAGTCGAAATTCATCATCAGGCGGTACGTGCCCTTCTTGGCGAAGGTGCCGAAGAAGGCGCGCATGAACAGATCGCGCGCCCCGCACGCCACCCCGCTCTTCCATTTGCCGAGTTCACCGATGCGGTAGGCGCCGCGCACCATCGAGTCGACCCGTTCCCTGCGCAGTTCCTCGTACCGTGTCACGGCCCGGCCGAGGTCGGGCTCACGCGCGAGCAGCCCGGACAGGACGACTCCGTCCTCGATGGCTTGTCCGGCGCCCTGGCTGAGGTTCAGCGTCATGGCGTGTGCCGCGTCGCCGAGCAGTACGACCCGACCATGGCTCCACGCCCGGTCGCGCGTCGGCGGGCGGTCCGCGATGTCGATGGGCAGGATGGCGTCATTGCCGGTGGCCGCCAGGATCTGCGGGATGGGGTCCTGCCAGGACGCGTACGTTTCGCACATCACGTCCCGCTTGTTCTTTCGGAACATGTCGAAGGCGGTGCTCGCCTCGTCGGATGTGATGGCGTCCCAGTAGACCTCGTTCTCGTTGAGTCGGCAGTACAGGAAGCGCAGGCCGCCCTTGCCCCACAGGTTGAAGAACGTGCCGCTGGGCACGATGTCCTCGCCCGGCAGCTCGGCGATCGCCTGCCAGGCGGTGTAGCCGGCGTAACGGGGCGGCAGGTCATGGCCGTTGCGCAAGGTGCTGCGGACAGCGGAGCGCATGCCGTCCGCGCCGATCAGCACGTCGGCGCGCTCCACGGAGCCGTCGGCGAAATGGGCCGTGACCCCGTCGGCGTCCTGCTCGAACCCCGTGCAGTGCGACCCCATCACCACGCAGTCGCCGGCCTCCTCCAGGAGGAGGGAATTCAGATCGGACCGGCGCAGCGCCACGGCGGGCGCGCCGATCCGGGCGGCTTCGGGTCCGATCGCCCAGCGGGCCAGCGTACGGCCGTTCGCGGACCGGAACTCGTGGTGGAGGATCTCTGAGCTGACCTTGCTCACACGGTCGTCGAGACCCAACTTCTGCAGGGCGACGAAGGCGTTGTGCCAGAGCATGAAGCCGCCGCCGGTCAGCAGCCGGCTCGGTTCGGTCCGCCGCTCGAACACCTTGACATCGATTCCGGCCTGCCGCAGGCCGATCGCCGCGGTGAGTCCGCCGATTCCCGCGCCGATCACCACGGCTTTCTGGACGGGCATAGCTGTCCCCTCAACCGGCCGCGGGCGCGGAGCGCGGCGTCTCGTACGACTCCAGCGTGGCGCGGACCTCGTAGATGGAGCGCTGGAAGCTGTCGGCCCAGAACGGGTACATCGCGGCCGACTGGCGCATGTGCTCCGGGTCGTCCGCCCAGGCGCGGAACCGCTCCTCGTCCTCCCACTCGGCGATTAGGGAGTACTTCGTCGGGTCCGCGGCGTCGCGCAGCAGTGCGTCCCGTATGTGGCCGGGCGTGCCGCGGACCTTGCTGGTGACGTCGATGTAGGCCTTCTCGAAGTCCTCGAAGTCCTCGGGCTTGATGGTGGCAGCCATGATGACGCGGATGGTCATGTCAGGACCGTGCCTTTCGTCGGAGGTGCGGGGGCGGTGGGAGGGCTGACATGCGCGACGATCTCGAGGAGCGACTTGGTCGCCGACTCGCGCAGTTGGTCGAGGGTGGCGGACAACGTCTGCCGGTCCTCGCTGAGTTGATAGGCCTTGAGGCTCTCGCGTGAGGCCCAGTCGGCCGTGATCGTGTACTGCAGCGAGTCTTCGGGGGAGCGCAGCATGGTCTGGCCGAGGGAGCCGGGGTAGTCGCCGGCCACCTTGGCGGCATCCAGCCAGGTGCGCTCGAATGCCGCGGCGCAGCCCTCGCGCACCTTCATGTTGAGAACGGTACGGATCATGCGTGCTCCCAACCGCCCTGGCTGTGGCCGGTGAACGGCTGCCAGGTGGGGAGCGGCACCGGGCGTTCCGGCTCGTCGCTGATGCCGAGCCGTGCGGAGAGCTGTGCGGTGAGCAGGGCGAGCAGCGCGGCCGTCTCGTGCGCGTCGGGTGCCCCGCGCTCGATCCGTACCACGCCGGGGGTCTCGGTCACGCGTTCCACGAGTAGAACTCCTTCGCCATCGCATCGGCAGGACCCCGCCAGGTCAGCGGGTCGTACGCGGAGATGTGCGGCTTGAGCTTCTCGTTGACGTCCTGAAAGAGGTGGTGCCCGCGCACCTCCTCGATGCGACTGCCGAGCTGCCCGTCGGAGCCGATCAACTGGAAGTACAGGCCCTGGAACTGAAAGAGCCGGCGGTGCTTGACACCCACCAGGTGCGGGAGTTCGGTGGCGTCCGAATCGGACCAGACGTCGGCGACACGGCCGGCGTCCTCGGGCGCCATGCGCGCGACGATCAGGGTGTACTGCATGAGTGCTCCTTCCTCTGCCGTGAATCGGTCCACGACTGCTGTCAGCACATCCTGGTCGGAACGGATAAAGCGGCTATCAGGGCGGTGCAAACGGCCTGAGGCGGGGGCGCGGCTGCGGTCGAGAGGGGGGATCCGGGCGGAAAAATAGTTAGTGTGCTGGCTAATCTTTTGCGCTAATCTGACACGGGGCTGCCGTCGTGTTCCCCCGCCGACGGCAGCCCCCTCATGCCCGTCCCTGCCAGGAAGGCGTCAGCATGATCAGTCGAAGATCATTCGTGAGCGGCGTGGGGGGTGGTGCGCTCGCGTTCTCCGCGGGTTCGCTCGGCTCCGTGCCGGGCCGGGCCTCGGCGCGTGCGCCCCGAACGGCACACTGGGAACGGCTGCGCACTCATCTGACGGGACGGCTCGTCCTTCCCGCCGACCGTGAGTATCCGGTCGCGAAACAGCTCAGCAGCGGCGAGTTCGATGCGATGGCACCGGCGGCCATCGCCTACTGCGAGAGCGCCGCAGACGTGGCCCTGTGCCTGGTCTTCGCCCAGGACGAGCAGGTGCCGATCGCCGCCCGCAGCGGCGGCCACAGCGCCGCCGGATACTCCACCACCACCGGTCTCGTGATCGATGTGTCGCGGCTCAACTCCCTCTCGGTGAAGGAAAAGTACGTCGTCATGGGAGCCGGGACCCAGCTGGTGGACGCGACCGCCGGGCTTGCTCCGCACGGCCTTGCCGTGTCGGGTGGCTTCTGTCCCACGGTCGCTCTCGGCGGTTTCCTCCAGGGCGGCGGCACAGGCCTGCTCACCCGGTCCGCCGGTATCTCCAGCGACACAGTGCGGGCCGCGCGTGTGGTGCTCGCCGACGGGCGGACCGTACGTGCCTCGCCCGAGCGGCACAGCGACCTGTACTGGGCGCTGCGCGGGGGCGGCGGTGGCAACTTCGGCATCGTCACCGCGTACGAGATCGCCCCGACGCGGATCCGGGAACTCTCCAGTGCCACCTTGGTGTGGGGGTTCGACGCAGCCGTCGACGTGCTTGACGCCTGGGCGCACTGGATCGGTGACGCGCCGCGTGCACTCGGCGGCTCCGCGGTCGTCGCGCTGCCCGACGCGTCCCCGGGCACCGCCCCCGTCGTCTCCGTCCTGCTGAGCTCGACGGGCGGAGCGGAGTTGCTCGACGCCGAGGTGGACCGGCTGATATCCGCCGTCGGCACGGCGCCCGCCACGCGGCAGAGTGCCACGGCGCCGTATCTCACCGCGATGAAGAACCTTTACGGCTGCGGTGACTACACCGTGCCGCAGTGCCATCGCGCCGGCTCGGGACCCGAGGCGAAGCTACCGAGGGCCGCCTTCGCCAGCGAGCGCAGCCGGCTCTTCGACCGGCCGCCGACGCGCGGCATGTGGGAGGAGGCGGTCGGCTGTTTCGAAGCTGTGCGTGTTCCCGGCCAGCGCCACCTGCTGCAAGTCGGCGCGCTGGGCGGGGCGGTCGGCGATCTGGCGCGCGGCGCCACCGCCTATGTGCACCGTGACGCCGTGTTCAGCGCGAGCTTCCTCGGGGTGATCGGGGCCGGCCCGGCGGACGCCTCTGACAAGGACGCCGCGAGACAGTGGACCGACACGGGCTTCGGCGTCCTGGACCCGCACTCCAACGGTGAGACGTACCAGAACTTCATCGACCCCCGGCTGCGGAACTGGCGCGCCGCCTACTACGCGGAGAACTACGACCGGCTCGTCGCGGTCAAGCGTGTGTACGACCCCCACCGGTTGTTCCGTTTCGAGCAGAGCGTCGGCTGAGCAAAGAAGCACCGGCTGAGCAAAGGGCCTCCCTGCCGAAGGGAGGCCCTTTCGTTCATCCGGCGCTCGGCGTCACACGGCGGCGAGCCGGGCGCGCTCCTGGACGCGTCCGCGTATCAAGGCCAGCTGGAGTGCGGAGTTGGTGCTGATGCGGGCCGTCATCGCGGCGGTGTCCACCGGGGCCTGGGCCTTCATCCGGAAGTCCTGGACCCAGCGCATCTCGGTGCCGCCCTCGACCTCGCGGTAGGTCCAGGCGATGTTCATGAACTCGAACGGCCCCCTCTCCACGCGGTGTGCGTGCACCGTGCCGGCCTCCCGGTCCATGGTCCGCTCCGAGACCCAGCTCCACACCGTGCCGTTCTCGTCGGGATGCATGCTGAGCCGGAAGGTGACCGTGTCGCCGGAGGTCTTCAGGATCTCGGCCTGTGCGTACTCGCTGAAAAGACCGGGCCAGGCGGCGACGTCGTTCGTCTGCCGCCACACCTCGTCGTACGAGGCGTCGATGACGATGCTCTGCTCGGTGTGGCCCTCTTGCAGGAGTCCCTCGTCCACCATGCGCCGGTTGATGCCGAGCAGGAGCTCGAACGGGGACTTGGTGCCGTCGGCACCGCTGTCCGGGCCCAGGCCGAGGCGCAGCTCCAGCTCGGAGACGACGCCCAGGCCGCCCAGCGAGTCGACGCCGAGTGCCTCGAAGGCGACGGAGGGGTCGAGCAGATCCTCGGCGGCGATGCCCGCGCCGGAGGCGCGGTTGATCAGCTCGGCGTACTCGTCAAGGGTGATCACGGAGGTGGTCACGTCGGTGCCTTCCTTCTCTGAATTGCTCATCTGGGTCGGTGCTGAATGACGGCCGTCGAATCCACGAAAGCTAAAGGGACTTGATGACGACGGCCGCGTTGAAGCCTTCGAATCCGCGGGCCAGTACCAGCGCGGTGCGCACCGGCGCCTCGCGCGTCTCGCGGACGATGTCCAGGCCGATGCCGGGGGCGAGTGTGGTCAGGCCCGGGGTGCCCGGGACGACGGAGTCACGGATCGACAGCAGCGCCATCGCCACATCGAGCGGAGCACCGCCCGCGTGCAACCGGCCGACCAGGCACTTGGGGACGGTCACCGGCACACCGCACTCACCGAACACGGCGCTGATCGCCTCCGCCTCGGCACGGTCGGCCGCAGGCACCCCGAGCCCGTCGGCGAAGACCACGTCGACCTCGGACGGGGCGACCCGCGCGTCGGCGAGCGCCTGCACGATCGCACGGCGCAGACCGGGCTCCCGGCCGGAACCGGGGCGCGGGTCGAAGGTCGCCGAGTAGCCGGCGAGCACTCCGTATCCCTGCTCGGCGCCGCGCCCCTGCCAGGTGTCCTCGGGCTCGACGATGAAGATCGCCCCGCCCTCCCCGGCCACGTACCCGTCGGCCTCGGTGTCGAAGGGCCGGTAGGCGCCCGCGTCCCGGCTGGCCGTCATGAGGTGGGCGGAGGTGTGGCAGGCCAAGGCGTAGGGGCCGAGCGGCGCGTCGGTCCCGCCGCTCACCACCACCGAGGCGTCCTCGTGCAGGGCCCGGCGGGCCTGGCCCAGCGCATCGAGGCCACCGGCCTGCTCGCCGACCAGAACACCGCAGGCGCCCTTCATGCCGTGCCGGATGGAGATCTGACCGGTGGTTGCCGCATAGAACCAGGCGATGGACTGGTAGGGGCCGACGAAGCGCGAGCCTTTGTCCCACAGCTTCTGGATTTCCCGCTGCCCGAACTCGTTGCCGCCCGACGAGGTCGCGGTGATCACCGACATGTCGTACTCGCCGAGCTGCCGAGGGTCGATGCCCGCGTCCTCCAGCGCACGCCCGGCGGCCACCAGGCCGAACTGCGTCCACCGGTCCGTCTGCACCATGATCCGGCCGTCGACCACATCACGCGGGACGAAGTCGTCGACTTCTCCGGCCACATGGACCGGGTAGCCGGACACGTCGAAGGACTGCACAGGGCCGATTCCGCTGACGCCGTTGAGTGTCGCGTCCCAGAACTCCTTGGTGGTGGAGCCGTTGGGGGCGATTACTGACACACCACTGAACACGGTGCGACGGTTGTTGGTCATCGCGTCACTTCCCGCTTCCCCGACCGGGCCTGGCCAGCAGCATCGCCGACTGGAAGCCGCCGAATCCGCTGCCCACGCTCAGCACGATGTCGTTGACGTTCTTGCGAGCGGTCAGCGGCACGTAGTCGAGGTCGAGTGCCGGGTCCTGCTCGTGCAGATTGGCGGTGGGCGGCACCATGTCGTGCTCGATCGCCAGCGCGCAGGCGGCGACCTCCAGCGCGCCGATGGCACCCAACGAATGTCCGATCATCGACTTGATGGAGCTGATCGGGACGCCGTAAGCCGCCTCGCCCATGGACTTCTTCAACGCGGCCGTCTCGTGGCGGTCGTTCTGGGCCGTGCCCGAACCGTGCGCGTTGACGTAACTGATCATGTCGGGCGTGATGCCGGCCCTGCGCATGGCGACGTCGATGGCTTCGGCCATGTCGAGCCCGTCCGGCTTGAGACCGGTCATGTGGTACGCGTTGCTGCGCTGGGCGAACCCGATGATGTCGGCATAGGCGTGGGCGCCCCGGCGGGCCGCGTGCTCACGGCTCTCCAGGACGAGGACGGCCGAGCCCTCGCCGAGCACGAATCCGTCGCGCTCCTTGTGGAAGGGCCGCGAGGCGTGGGCGGCGTCGCCGTTGTTGCGTGACGTGGCGCCGATCGCGTCGAAACAGGCCACGGTGATCGGCGAGATCGGCGCGTCGGTCGCGCCGGCGATCACCACATCCGCTGAGCCCTCCGAGATGAGCTGGACGCCGTGCGCCACCGCGTCCAGGCCGGAGGTGCAGCCGGTGGACACGACCGTCGATGGTCCCTCGGCGCCCGCTGCCCACGCGACTTCCACGGCGAGCGTGCTGGGGATCAGCGCGCGGTACAGGTGATCGGTGGCCAGCTCGGGGGAGACCTCCCAGTTCTTGCCGCCGTCGCTGACCACCACGTACTCGTCCTCGAGCCGGGTGGTGCAGCCGACCGCGCTGCCGATGCTGACGCCCATGCGTTCCGGGTCGGCCTGCTCCGGCACGAGACCGGCGTTCGCGAGCGCCTCATGCGTGGCCACGACCGCGAACTGGGCCGCCCGGTCCATGCGTTCGATCTCGTGCGGAGTCAGACCCGATGCCGCGGCGTCGAAGTCGACCTCTGCCGCGATCCGGGACTGGAACCCGGTGGGGTCGAACAGCGTGATGCCCCGCGTCGCGGTGCGGCCCGCCGTGAGCAGATCCCAGTAGGCCTCCCGGCCGACGGCGCCGGGGGCCACCACCCCGATGCCGGTGACGAGCGCTCCCCACTCGCTCATCGAGGCTCTCCGGCGGGGGTGAACTCCGGGTGGGGCACTGCTTCGGTGTCCACGTGCCCGAGGTCGGGCCGGGGTGCCAACGGGCCGAGCTGGTAGATGAGTTCCACCGCCTCGCCGCCGCGATTCTCCAGACGGTGGCGGACGTCGATCGGGACCAGGATGCCCTCCTGACCGCCGATCTCGATCTCCTCGCCGTCGAGCCGGACGACGACCCGTCCGGAGAGCACGTAGATGAACTCCTCGGAGTACGGGTGGAAGTGCTCGCTGATGAACTCGCCGGGCTCCAGCCGGGCGTGACCCATGAAACCACTGGTGGCGCCGGTGTTGCCGGGGCCGAGCAGCGTGCGCAGTGTGCCGCCACGGTGCCGGTTGACGGGCACCTCGTCCAAGGTGACCTTGCGGAAGGCGGGACGCGGGGCGCCGGTGATCTCGTGACGCATGAAAGGTGTCTCCTCTGGGTGTCGGGGGCCGGTCACAGCGGTGAGTTGCCGTGCTTGCGTCGGGGCAGGTCGACGCGTTTCGAGCGGAGCATCTGCAGCCCCTCGTAGATCGCAGACCGGGTTTCGCGTGGATCGATGACGTCGTCGACGAGCCCGCGCTCGGCCCCGTAGTAGGGGTGCATCAGGGTGCGCTGGTACTCCTCGACCAGCCGCTCCCTGGCCTGCCCCGGGTCATCGGCCGCGAGGATGGCGCGTCGGTGGATCACGTTGGTCGCCGCCTCCGCACCCATCACGGCCACCTCGTTGGAGGGCCAGGCATAGGACAGGTCGGTGCCGATGGAACGCGAGTCCATGACGATGTAGGCGCCGCCGTACGCCTTGCGCATCAGCACCTGGATGCGGGGCACCGTCGCCTCGCAGTACGCGTACAGGAGCTTGGCACCGTTGCGGATGATCGCGTTGTGCTCCTGGTCGACGCCCGGCAGGAAGCCAGGCACGTCCACGAGTGTCACCAACGGAATGTTGAACGAGTCGCAGAATCGGATGAACCGGGCCGCCTTCTGCGACGCCTCGATGTCAAGGACGCCCGCGAGGACCAACGGCTGGTTGGCGATCACGCCGATGACCTGGCCGCCGATCCGGGCCAGACCGATGACGATGTTGCCGGCCCAGGCCTCCTGCAGTTCGAGGAACTCGCCGTGGTCGACGATCTCCTCGATCACGAGCCGCACGTCGTACGGCTGGTTGGGGGAGGGCGGCACGATGTCGACCAGGCCGTCACAGGACCGGTCCACCGGGTCATCGCTCTCCTCCTGCGGAGGGAACTCGCGGTTGTTCTGCGGCAGGAACGACATGAGCCAGCGCAGCGCCTCGAACGCGTCGTCCTCATCGGCGTGAACGGATGTCGCCTGCCCGGACTTGGCGTGCACGTCCGCACCGCCGAGCCCTTCGAAGTCGATCTCCTCTCCGGTGACGGCCTTGATCACATCGGGGCCCGTCACATACATGCTGGCCGTCTCGCGCACCATCAGGACGAAGTCGGTGAGTGCGGGCGAGTAGGCCGCGCCGCCCGCACACGGCCCGAGCATCACGCTGATCTGCGGAATCACACCCGATGACCGGACATTGCGCCGGAAGATGCCGCCGTAGCCTGCGAGGGCCATGACGCCCTCCTGGATCCGGGCTCCGGCACCGTCGTTGAGCCCGATCAGTGGCGCGCCCGCGCTCTCCGCGAGGTCCATCACCTTGTGGATCTTGGCAGCATGAGCCTCGCCCAGGGAGCCGCCGAAGATACCGAAGTCATGGGCGTAGACGAAGACCTTGCGGCCCTCGATCGTGCCCCATCCGGTGATCACGCCGTCGGTGTACGGGCGCTTGGCGTCCATGCCGAAGTCCGTCGCGCGGTGCCTGCGCAACATCTCAAGCTCGTGGAACGAGTCCGGGTCGAGCAGCCGCCCGATGCGCTCCCGGGCGGTCAACTTGCCCAGACGGTGCTGGCGCACCGCGGACTCCTTGTCGAGTCCCTCCACCACTTGCTGCCTGATGACGCCGAGTTCCGTGGCACGGTCGGCCAGGCCCTCGGCCGGCAGCCCGGCCGGAATGTTCCGCTGTTCTGCTTGTCCTGCGCCTGCTTCCTTCACGGCCGTGCCACGCCGCTCGGTGTCCGACACGCCACTCACGCTCCTCCCGCTGACACGTTCGACCGATCCCGGCCACGGTCGGCCGGTCCTCGGTCGGAGTCTGCGGCGGCCCGGAAAAATTCTTGTGAGGCGGAGGCAAAGCCGAACGGTTCCGCCGCTGATTATCAGGGCTTTATCGAAAGCCTTATGAGGGCTCCGATACTCGTCGTCGTCGCAATCGAATGGCCCTGACGGAAGGGACGGACCATGACGGCTACACGTGGGCACGTCGTCCAGCTGGACGACGTCAAGCCCATCAAATGGGCGGGTGAGCAGGGGCGCTGGCTCCTGCGTGGCGAGGACACCGGCGGCCTCTATTCATTCTTCGAGGTGACCTCTCCCCCTGGTGGGGGCCCGCCGCTGCACATTCACGAGGACGTCGACGAGTCCTTCTACGTCATCGAGGGCGAATACGAGATCGAGCTCGACGGCGAAAAGCACAAAGCGACACCCGGAAGCCTCGTGTACGGTCCGCGCGGTGTAGGCCATGCCTTTGTCAACACCTGGCACAAGCCGAGCAAGATGCTCTGCATCGCCACGCCCGGCGGGGTGGAGAGCTGGTTCGAGGAGCTCGGCCAGCTGATCGACGGGCAGGGGCCGCCGGACTGGGACAGGATGCAGGCCCTGGCCACGAAGCACCACGTCATCGGCTTTCGTCCGCAGCGGGGTCCGCTCGCGGCCGGTGGTCCCGGTGGTCCCGGTGGTCCGGGCGGCCGTCCCGGCGGCCCCGGTGGTCCAGGCGGTCCTCCCGGTGGTCCGGGCGGTCCCGGCCATGCCGGTCCGCCCGCGGGAAGGGCGTAGGACATGGCCCAGGACTCGGCCACGATCCTTGCTGAGACAGCCGCAGGTGTCTCGGTCATCCTCGTCGCCGGCTCGGTGCTCGTGCCGCTGTTGCGGAGGCTGCGACAACCCCCGGTGATCGCGGAGATCCTCGCGGGCATCGCACTCGGGCCGAGTCTCCTGGGCCTGTTCCCGGGGAACCTGCCGGACCACTTCTTCCCGCCTGAGACGCGGTCCGGACTCGCCGCCCTCGCCCATATCGGCATCCTGCTGTTCATGTTCCTGATCGGCTGGGAGATCGATCTGCGGCAGGTCAAGGCCCGCAAGAACGCGGTGCTCGGCATCTCCCTCTCGGCGATCGTGGTGCCGTTCGGCACCGGTGCTCTGCTCGCCGCCTGGCTGTACGGCCAGCACGACCAGGTCGACGGTCGGCACATCGGGCAGACGCCGTTCGTACTGTTCGTGGGGACGGCGATGGCCATCACCGCCTTCCCCGTGCTGGCCCGGATCATCCTGGAGCACCGTCTGCAGCACACCCGGGTGGGCATCCTCGCCCTGGCCAGCGCCGCTGTCGGGGACGCCCTAGCCTGGTGCATGCTCGCCTTCGTCTCGGTGGTGGCGGTGTCCGCAGGATCGGGCCACGTCTACACGGTCATCGGCGGAACCGCCCTGTACACCGTCGCGCTCGCCGGTGTCGTACGCCCCTTGCTGCGCCGTCTGGTGACGGCGATGACCCGCAACGACGTCGTGTCGCCGGGGCTGCTGCCCGTCATCGCGGCGGGCGCCCTCGGCTCTGCCTTCTTCACCCACTGGATCGGTCTCGACGCGATCTTCGGCGCGTTCACGTTCGGTCTGATCATGCCGCGCTCGTCGCTGACGTTGCTGAAATCCTCGGTGAGCGTCCCCTTCGAGCACATCACGACGCTGCTCATGCCGATCTTCTTCATCACCACCGGACTCTCCGTGGACATCACGCAGTTGGGCGGCGCCGGAGCCCTGGAACTGGTCGCCGTCATCCTGGTCGCCTGCTTCGGCAAGCTGGCCGGAGCGACCGGGGCGGCGCTCGTCGCGGGCTTGCCCTTGAAGGAAGCGACAGCCATCGGTGTCCTGATGAACACCCGGGGCCTGACCGAACTGATCATCCTGAACGCCGGGGTGAGCATGGGCGTTCTGGACAACCGGATGTTCACGATGATGGTGCTGATGGCCCTGATCACCACGGCCCTGGCCGGTCCGCTCGTACCGCGAAAGTCCTACGCGCGAGGCCCGGCCCAACTGCCCCTCTCAGAGACGGCGTTGCCCCGCACACCGTGACCTCGGTGGTTCCCTGCCGAGTTGCCCCTGTACCTCAGGCCCGCTGGAGACCCAGATGTCCTATCTGTACAAGAGTGCCTTCGTGACCGGAGCATCCAGTGGTATCGGCGCGGAGTTCGCCGAGCAACTGGCACGGTCCGGCGCCGACGTGACCCTCGTCGCCCGCCGGGAGGCCAGGCTCAAGCACCTCGCTGTCAAGCTGTCCGACGCCTACGACGTCCGGGTCGATGTCCTCGCGCTCGACCTCGGCGACGAGACGGACCTGGAGACCGCGGCCGCGCGGGTCGGCGAGCCCGGCGACCGGGCGGTCGACCTGCTAGTCAACTGCGCCGGCTACGGCTCGACCGGATACTTCCGGGAGCTGTCCCGTCAGCGCGAGGCCCACCAGATCAGGGTCAACCTGATGGCTCCGGTGGCCCTCAGCCATGCGGCGCTCGGGCAGATGACCGAGCGCAGGCACGGCGGCATCCTGAACATCTCGTCCATCGTCGCGGGCCTGCCGATGCCGAAGTCCGCTGTGTACGGGGCGTCCAAGGCGTTCCTCGGCTCCTTCGGCGAGAGTCTGTACATGGAGGCGCGCAGCAGCGGGGTGCACGTCACCACGGTGCGGACCGGACTGGTCCGCACCGAGTTCCACGAGGCCGCGGGGCTCGACACCGCTGGGCTGCCCAAGATCGCCTGGCTGCGACCCGAGCAGATCGTGGAACCGGCTCTGAAGGCAGTGGCGAAGGGGCGCGCGTTCGTCACGCCCGGCGCCATGAACCGGATGCAGCCGTTCTTCCTGGGCGCGACTCCGCGCCCCGCACTGCAAGCGATGGTGCGCCGCATGTACCGGGTGTGATCACAGCACAGAGCCGCTGCGGCACGTCCCGTTCACGGAGTGCGGGGGATGGAGTCGGGGGGGGGGGGGGGGGGGGGGGGGGGGGGGGGGGGGGGGGGGGGGGGGGGGGGGGGGGGGGGGGGGGGGGGGGGGGGGGGGGGGGGGGGGGGGG
>NZ_JBVIHP010000046.1:0-33705 GCF_055570235.1 Streptomyces sp. NPDC031274
CTCCTCCTGGGGGGGGGGGGGGGGACCCCCCCCCCCCCCCCCCCCCCCCCCCCCCCCCCCCCCCCCCCCCCCCCCCCCCCCCCCCCCCCCCCCCCCCCCACTGCCGACTGCCGATGGGCCGATGCCTGCGCCCCGCAGCGTGTCGATTCGGCCCCCGCGTCAATCCCCGCTGAGTACGGTGTCGTTGAGGTCCACAAGACCGAGTTCATGCGCGAAGATCACCAGACATAGCCGATTGCGCAGGCCCAACTTCCGCATGAGGCGCTGGACATGGGAGCGCACGGTGTTGCTGCTCACCCACAACAGGGCGCCGATCTCGGCGTTGTTGCGACCGGTGCCGATCAGCTCAAGCACCTCGCGCTCGCGCTCCGAGAGGGCGTCGAGGGCTGATCCCGCGTCCTGGTCCACCGACCACTCGAAGGCCAGATTCCCCATGATCAGCCGCTCGTCGCCGAGTATCTTCTCGGATATCACGGTGGCGCGCTGGGCGACCAGCCGTGCCGAATCGGACAGTTCACAGTCCGACGCCGAGCTGAGGATGATGCCCTGCGCGCCGAACCACATGACCCCCGCAAGCTCGGCGAACGGTTCGTCCACCACGAGGAGCGTCGGCGCGCGCACCGTTTCCCGGGCCGATGCGAGGCGATGGGCCAGCCAGACGCTGTCGCGGTCGATCGCGGCCACCAGCAGATCCGGCTGTTTGGGCTGCTCCTTGTCGTACGGCAGTACGTCGAACCCGTCAAGGCCGACGAATCGTTGCTGCAGTGCCGCACGACGTCCGTCGTCCGGGCACATGACGATCACCGAAACCAATGGCTCCCCCTGTCAATGGCACGAGCGGATCGTGACGCGAGTCGTGACCGTCCTCAACTGCCGTGAGAACTCTTCCGGATACCCGCCTTTTCCAGCCGGGGGACGACCTCGCTCGCGAAGTACTCAATCTCGCCAAGGTAGTCCACGAAGGAGAGTGCTATCCCGGAAACACCGGCCTCGGCGAACGCGATGATGTTCTCGGCGATCTCGTCGGGCGTTCCCACCAGAGGGTGGCCGCCGTGCCCGGCGGCGAAGCGGGGGCGGAACATGTCGATCTGCGCCTGGCTGAACGACTGCGCGTTGATGCCCTGGCCGCTCATCACGGTGTCGACGCCGTCCCAGTCAGCGTTCTCCTGCGCGTAGTAGTGCAGGAACTCCTCGGCTTCGTCGTGGGTGGGCCGGCAGACCACGTACGCGTTGGACAGCACGCCGACACTGCGGCCGCCGTTGCGGGCCGCCGCCTCCCGTACTCCGTCGACCAGGGCCGTGCCGCGCCGCGGATCGAAGGCCGCGGTCAGCAGGAAGTCGGCGTTGCGTGTGGCGAAGCCGCGGCCGGCTTCCGAGACGGCCGCGTTGATGACCGGCAGTGTGCCACCGGTGGGCCGGGGGCTCGTGTGCAGGCCGCGCAGACCGGGGAAGTACGTGCCGTCGTGGTCGAAGGGCTCCTCGCTGCTCCACAGCGTGCGCACCACGTCCCACCACTCCTGGGCGTGCGCGTAGCGCTGCTCGGGACTGCCCGGCAGGTCCAGGCCGAAGGCCTCGTACTCGGCCTGGTACCAACCGGCGACGATGTTGAGCCCGGCCCGGCCGCCCCCGATCCGGTCGAGAGTGGCCAGCTGCTTGGCGGCGATCATGGGCGGCACCAGCGCGCTGTGCACCGTGGCGAAGACCGAGATGCGCTCGGTCGCAGCGAGCAGGCCGGCTGCCCAGGTGATCGTTTCCAGGACGTCTTCGTGGAAGGAGGTTCCGGGCCAGCCGATCCAACGCCCCACCGGGAGAAGGAAATCGATGCCCAGCCGGTCGGCGAGGACGGCGAGGCGGACGTTGTCGTCCCAACTGCCCGACCAGCGCTCGGGGACGTTGGTGATGGCCAGCCCGGACAAGGCATTGGGCGCGAACAATCCCAGCTTGAATCCGTTCTCGGTGGACATGGCGTGTTCCATGGGGCCCTCTCCGAAGTGCGGACGTTCGGTACCGCACGGGGTACGAACACCCGGTGCGTGCGGCGGCACAATCACCGTGGCACAGCACAATTAAGCCACCGTAAGAGCGCGTTGCCCGTCACCGTCATCGAGGAGCCCGGCGCTCAGCCGGTCCAGGTCTCCCGTGCTCGATAGGCGGGGGCCCAGAGCTTCTTCATGGCCATCCGCATCGGCATCGGCATGAAGGATGTCACGCGCTGAACGTTCGTCTCCGACATGTCGTCGAGGAGCCACGGGAACAGCTCCGCGGCCCCGGTGAGACCGAGGTGCTCGCGCTGGTCGGCGGTGAACGCCTTCCATTCCTTGTCCGTGAGCGCTTCCTGGACGTAGGGCAGGCCGTCCTCCTCCTCGTGGTCGAGGTGCCCCTCCAGACACGTGGCGAGCTCGGCCACGGCCTTCTCGACCTGGTCGACCGGCGCCTGGGGGTCCGCGAGCGCGACGTCCACCTGGGCGAGCAGGGGGTCGATCAAATTGTGCTCTGCCTCCAACTCCCTCAGCACGGCCAGGGTTTCGGGACGGTGGGCCAGTCCCTTGGCCATGCGGGGCCACAGGTCACGGTCCTCGCCCTCGTGGTGGAAGTGCAGTTGAGTCTTGAAGATCTGCCAGCCGGTCTCGACCCGCTTGCGAGCGATCGGGTCGTCGCTGTGCCGCCGTGCCGCGGCCTTCTCCAGACGGCGCAGGTCCCTCCGGAAGGCGTCGTGACTGACCAGCATGACGGTGAGGTCCACGTGGCTCTTGGGCATGATGTGCTCTCCGTTCCGATGCAGGGCGACGACCGGCCGGAGTCCGCTCCGGCCGGTCGTCGAGAGGGTGTCGGGGTCAGGCGCGCTTGCGGCCGATCACGGCCGTGGCGTGCGCGGGGAGCCGCAGGACCTGCTCGACCTCCAGGCCGGCCTCCTCCATCCAGCTGCGGCACTGCGCCGGGGTGTACTCGTTGCCGGCCGGTGACTGCATCATCATCGTGAGGCTCATCAACAGGGTGTCCGCGTCCCGTCGTTCGTCGTCGATCATGGGGTCGTAGACGATCACGGCACCGCCCACGGGGATGTGCGCGCTCGCCTGGGCGATGAGGTCCTTGCGGGTCGCCACCGGGGTGTCGTGCAGCACGTTGCCGAAGATCACGACATCGGCGCCGGGGATCTTGTTCTGGTAGAAGTCGCCGCCGTGGAACGATATCCGGTCCGACACGCCCCGGTCGGCGGCCAGTTCCTCCAGGAACGACTTCATGATCGGCCGGTCGAAGACGCCGCCGGTGAGGTGCGGGTGGGCCAGCAGCAGGGTGTCGGCGAGGTTGCCCCGGGCGCCGCCGACATCCACGAAGGACGAGTGCTGCGACCAGTCGTACTGGCGCGCCAGCTCCGGGCCGATCGCGCCGTTGAGGCTGTCCATGGCGGAGAGGAACTGCCGCAGCCGCTGCGGGTCGCGGAAGATCTGGGCGAAGGGCACCTTGCTGGCGTCCTGCCCGTGGGCGTCGCCGGTGCGCAGCATGTCGGCCAGGGTCTCCCAGCCCGCGCCCATGAAGTCGGTGGTCATCGTCAGGAATCCACCCACGTAGCCGGGCTGCCCCTGGACGAGGTTGCGGGCGGTGGCCGGGGCGTTGCGATAGATGCCGTCGGAGTCACGGGTGAGCAGACCGAGGGCGGTCAGCGAGTCGAGAAAGTCGGGCACCCCACGCTCGTGCAGACCGAGCCGCCCCGCTATGTGTTCGGCAGTGCCTGCTTCCTTGCCGAGCTCCTCGAACAGCCCCATCTCCAGGGCCGTCATCAGCAGCTTGCTCCGCATGAACGACCAGCCGACCAACATGATGTCGAATGCGTCGTCGAGAGGCGCGGTGGTGCTGGGGGTGTGTGCGGAAGCTGCGTTGGGCGTGATCATGTCATTGTCCTTTCGAGTTTCACGGTTCGGGATGAGGCCGGAGGCGGCCCCTAGGCCGTCCACATTTCGACTTTCTCCAGGGCTGCACGGTCCGAGTCCAGAACGATCCGGTGGACCAGGCGGAGGTCTTCGCCGGGCTCGATGCCGAGCTCGTCCACGAGGCACTGCCGCGTGGTGCGGTAGACCTGCAGGGCTTCGCCGCTGCGGCCGGAGAGGAAGAGGGCGATCATCAAGAGCGCGTGCAGACGCTCGTTGTAGGGATTGGCCGCGACCAGTTCCCGCAGCCGCGCTATGGCTTCTCCGCGCCTTCTGCCGAGCCGTACCTCAAGAGAGATGCGGCCTTCCTCGACTCCGATCCAGGACTCCTCGAGCCGGCAAGCGGCGCTCTGGATCAGCATTCCCTCGCGGAGACCGACGAGCGGTGCGCTGCGCCAGAGTTTCGACGCCTTCGAGAAGTGCTGGAGGGCGGATTCCTCGTCCTGTCTGTCCAGGGCTGCAACGGCGTTTTCGCGATGTCGATCGAAATCGACGACGTCGAGCATTCCTTCGTCGATCGACAAATAGTAGCCCGGGGGTTCACCGATGAGGAAGAGATTACCTTCCGCGCTGCTCTGCTGCAGGATTTTTCGGAGCTGTGAAATGTAGACGCGCAACGCCTGCAGTGCCGTACGCGGCGGACCTTGCGGCCAGAGCTCGTCGATGAGTGACTCGATGGAAAGGACTCGGTGATGGTTGACCAGGAGAGCGGACAACAGAACGCGGAGTTTGTGCGCCTGCGGCGTGAGAATCCGGTCTCCCTCATGCACCTGCAATTGCCCGAGCAGCTTGAAACGCATGGTGTATTTCCCCCCGTTGGGAATTCGATGCTACTGGTACGGATCCAGCTTCTGCATGGCGCCGGCGAAGAATCCGAGGGGGCGCCCGTCGCGCCGCAGCAGACCGATGTCGACGACTTTCCCGATGATGATCACGTGGTCGCCGCCCGCGACATGCTGCGTGACCTCGCAGGTCACGTAGGCCAGCGAGTTGGTGAGCACGGGGCTGCCGCCGCGTCCGGGCAGTGAGTTGACCTTGAGGAAGCGGTCGACTCCGGAGGCGAAGAGGCCGGCGATGTCGCGCTGCTCCTCGGAGAGGATGTTCACCGTGAACGATGCCCCCACATCGAGGGCCGCGTGGAAGGACGACCTGTTGTGCAGGCAGAAGAGTACGAGGGGAGGATCGAGAGAGAGTGAAGCGAAGGAGTTGGCGGTCACTCCGAAGAGTTCTCCGGAATATTTTGCCGTGATGACAGTGACGCCAGTTGCGAAGCGCCCGAAGATGGTGCGCAATTCGCGTTGGTCGATGAGTTCTGTGGCCCGTTCGCCGAATTCGGTGGTTTGATCGACCACCATGATGTTCCTCCTGATTCTGCGCCAAGAGGTGCGGGGGGTGGGCAGGTTAACGGAATGCTTAATTCCGAGTCATTTTTGCTGGATAGCTCCAGTGTGAAGACCTGCCTTCCGATCTGCAACGCTATGAAACTATCACGGTGGGATGATGAAGAACTCAGCCTCTCGGATGAATCTAGAGCCGCCAGAGGGCTCTGGAGGACCCTTCAACGCAGGTAGCCCAGGACATGCGTCCTGGGCTACCCGATTATTTCGAAACTGCTTCGTTCAGAGCATTGCGGTACCGCCGTCGACCAGGAGATAGCCCCCTGTCAAGTAGGACGCTCGTTCCGAGGCGAGGAAAACGATGGTCTCGGCGACGTCGTCGGGTGTCCCGTTGCGCTTGACGGCGGTTCTCTCGGCATTGTCCGCTTTTACCTGTTCGGGGACTTTCGATGCCAGCGAACTCAGGATCAGCCCCGGGGCCACCAGATTCACCCGCACGCCGTCAGACCCCACCTCGCGCGCCAGGGTCCTGGCCGCCGCCTCCAGTGCCGCCTTCGACATGGACAGCGCCCCGAACCCCTCGGGGGAGCGTCGGGACAGCGAGGCGCCGACGGCCACCACTGCTCCGCCGTTCGCCCGCTCGACCATCCCCGGCACCAAGGCGTGCACCGGATTGAGGAAGGCCTTCAACTGCGCTTCCACCACGTTGAACGGCTGGTCCCGAGGGGCCTTGAGCAAGGGGCCCGGCCGGGCGGTCCGTCCGTCGACCCCCGCCGCGTTGGCGATCAGGATGTCTATCGGCCCGACGGCTTCCTGTGCCTGGGCCGACATCCGGTCCACCTCGTCGGCCTGCGTCACATCGGCCTGGAGGGCCACCGCGGTGCCGCCCTGCGACCTGATGTCCTCGACGACCCGGTGCGCGCCGGCCTCGTCGCTGCGGTAGTTGACCACCACGGCCGATCCCGCACGGGCCAGCAGACGTGCGGTGGCCGCGCCGATCCCGCTGCTGCCGCCGGTGACGAGGGCCGCCTTTCCGGTGAAGTCATTGCGCTGTGCATCCATCAGATGTGTCCTTCCGTAGATGTCCTGCGAGATGTGTGCGACGTGCGCCGTTCAGCGCCGGGACCCTGGGGCGAGCCGACGGAGCGGGAGCAGGAAGACGAGCAGGAAGACCAGTGCGTAGACGCCGACTTCGTAGCCCAGGCTGCTTTTCATCGAGTTCGAGAAGTGCTGCTGGCGCACCGTGCTCAGGCTCTCCCGCACCAGACGCGGCGCGGCCGGGTCCCCGGTGGCCCGCGCTTGTTCGGTGAGCCTGGTGCAGCTGGGCGGGGGAGCGGAGCGGTCGGTGCTGCGCGCCTGGGCCGTGAAGCAGTCGACCAGTGAGCGTTCGAGCCGGGCGGCGTCCTGTGCGGAGACCGACAGATGCTTCAACTCGGTTCGGAATTCCGGGAGTCGGTCGTGTGCTGCGGCGCTTGCGTTACTGCTCAGGAGGCCGAAGAAGAGGGCGCCGAGTATGGCGACACCTACGGCATTCCCGGACTGGCCCACCATGGCCTTGACGCCTGCCGCGGAACCGGCGCTGGGGCCGACCGCCTCGGCGAGCACCACGTCGTTGACGGTGGTCACGATCAGGCCGAGGCCGAGGCCCACCACGAGTCCGGCGGGAGTCAAGGTCCACACGGAAAGGTCTGTGGGGTGTGCGTGGAGCGTGACCATGAGCGCCACCATGCCGAGCGCCATGACGAGGGCGCCGGCCTGTACCAGCCGTTTGCCGAGGCGGGGCATGAGCGGGATGGAAATCCCGGAGGCCAGGCCGGTGCCGATGGCGATGGGCAGGAACGCGAGCCCGGTGCGGAGCGCGGACCACTCGTAGCCCGCCTGCAGTTCGACCGCAAGGACAAGGAAGAACGCGGAGATGCCGGCGAAGCTGAAGAATTGGACGACCAGGCCGATCCCGAACGAGCCGCCGCGGAAAAGGGCCAGGTCCACCACCGGCCACCCGCCCCGCTTCTCCAGCGTCCTCTGATGCCAGAGGAACAGCCCCACCGGAAGCACGGAGAGGGCGAGCAGCGCCCAGATCCACCAGGCCCATCCGGCGTCCCGGCCCTGGATCAGAGGGAACACGACCAGGGCCACCGCGGCCGTGCCGAGCAGCGTGCCGACGAGGTCGAGGCCCGGGCGTTGCTCGGAGCGCCGCTCGGTGACCAGCAGCATGGCACCGATGGCGGCGAGCGCACCGACAGGTATGTTGATCAGGAAGATCATCCGCCAGCCGGAGCCGAAGAGGTCAAGGCCGATCAGCCCACCGCCCAGCAGCGGTCCCGCGATGCCGGCGAGTCCGGTGACCCCGCCGAGCGCACCGAAGGCGGCGGCACGGTGCTTGCCGGTGAACGTGACGTGGATGATCGCCTGGACCTGCGGGAACATCAGGGCCGCCGCGAGCCCTTGGACCAGCCTGAACAGTACGAGCTGTGTGCCGCTGGAGGCGATGCCGCACAGCAGGGACGCGCAGGTGAACGCGAGCACGCCGCAGACGAACATCTTGCGGCAGCCGAAGATGTCGCCGAGGCGCCCGCCCGCCACCAGCCCTGCGGCGAAGGTCAGTTGATAGCCCGCCAGGATCCACTGCACCTGGGCGTAGCTCGTGTGGAACGAGTTCTGGATCTCGGGGGACGCCACGGTGACCACGGTGACGTCGAGCAGTTCCATGAAGGCGGCCAGGAGGATGACGGCCAGTCCCAGCCAGGCGCGTCGCGTCGGTGGGGGAGGGGCGATCTGAGTCGGCGGGGCTGCGGTGCCGGTGCTGAGGTCACTCACTAGGGGCTCCGATAGTTGCCGGTCGCGAAAATGCTTAGTAACCTAACGAATGAATGCACAGGCGGTCAACCGGCCTCATGGCAGCCGGTTCGGCGACAGGAGATACTCGCTGTGACCAGGCGACGAGCGGAGGTACGAGTGCCGAAGCAGGACACCCCCGGAGCTCGGGGGGAGATTGACCCGGGGCCGACATGGCTGCGCAAGAGCATTGCCCCGAAGCTGCGCCTCGCGGCCAAGGAGTCGCGCGCCTTCTTCGAGGAGGAGCTCAGCAAGTCCGGAGCGACATTCGCCGCCTGGACGATTCTGGCGACCCTCAAGCTGGAAGGGGCGATGATCCAGCGCAGCCTCGCCCAGTACTTGAGCATCGAGGGCCCCACCCTCTCCCGGCATCTGGAGACGATGGAGCGGCGCGGCCTCGTGGTGCGTACACGCGATGGAGCCGACCGCAGGGCGGCCGTGGTCGCGCTGACCGATGAGGGGCGGTCCCGGTACGTGGAGATCGAGTCCGTCGCCCTGCGCAGCCAGGAACGGATGCTGGAGGGGCTCAGCGACGCGGATGTCGTCCAGCTGGGCGAGCTGCTCGAGCGGATTCGTTCCAATGTCGGGGACGGCTGAATCGCTCGTGTCTCGGGTGCTGCCATGGGGTCCTTGCCTCGACGGCGTGTCAGAAGACTCGCGGGTTCACGGTGTTCACTCGCATCTCAGCGGACACACGTGAAGTGAGGGTCAAGCAGGAGAAAAGGAGGGCGGGTCGGCCCGCAGGGCAGGCAGCAGCACGGCGATCAGCCGGTCCGCGTATTCCTCTGGAATGTCCCGCCGCGGTGTGAGGGCGGCGAAGAAGACCTGCCGGAAACAGGCGCCGAGCAGCAGGGAGTCGATCGCTGCGACATCGGTGCCCGGGGCGACTCTGCCCAGGGCCTGCTCGGCGTGGAGGTAGGCGGTCAGGGGGCTGTTCGTACCGGTGCGCTGTGGCAGGTCGCCGAGCCGCGTGAGAAGTACGGCATCGGAGCGCAGGGCGGCCAGGGGCCGCACGATCTCCTCGTAGTGGGTCAGCATGGAGCGGGCCAGCACCCGCAGGTTCTCGTGGACGGTGCCCCGGCCCGCTACCGGGGCCGGTGGGCCGGGGCAGCGGGCCGGGTCGAAGGACACGCGCTCGAGGAGGACGGCGACGAACAGGTCGGCCTTGCTTGCGAAGTGTTTGTAGAGCAGGGCTTCCGAGCAGTCCGCGGCCCGCGCGATCTGCTTGGTGGTCGCATGGTGCGTCCCACCGGCCCGCAGGACGGCGGTCGTCGCGTCGAGGATGCGTTCGCGTGTGGTGCCGGACATGACTGGCAGCCCCCTTCTGCCTGCGCAGGCCTCACTCGGTGACGAAGTCGCCCATCATGGCCATGTCCTCGTGCTCGAGGTTGTGACAGTGGATCATGAATGCGCCGGCGTAGTCCGTGAACCGTGTGACCACCTCGACGGCCTCGGCCGGACGGAGATCCACGGTGTCCTTCCAGCCGTGATCGAACGCCCCGGGATCCCGGTTGTTGCGGGAGACCACCTGGAAGTGGTCCAAGTGCAGATGGACGGGGTGGTGGAAGTTCGTGGTGAACCGCCAAATCTCGGTCTGTCCGAGCTTGGGCCTGGCCAGAGCGCGGCCCGGCTCGTACTCCTTGCCGTTGATCGTCCAGCCCGCGCTGGAACCGCGGAAGTGGAAGTCGCGGGTCACCTTGGCTCGGCCCGGGTCCAGCCGGGAGACCTCGCTCAGCTTTTGCGGCACCTTCGTGTCGTCGCCGGGGGAGCCCGAGCCGACGTCGAAGCGCATGACCTCGGCCGTGGAACCATCTCCGAACCGGTTCACCAAGCGCACCTTGGTGCCCGGGCGGTAGCGGGCGAAGTCGACGACGACGTCGAAGCGCTCGGCCGGGGCGATCTCCAGTGCGTCGTGCCGACGGGGTGCATCCAGCAGCCCGCCGTCGCTGCCGATCTGCACGAAGGCATCTCCGCCCTCCGGCTGCGGGTCCAACTCCAGTTTGTACAGGCGTGCGTTGGAGGCATTGAGCAACCGCAGCCGATAGCGCAGCCGCTCCACCTCATGCACTGGCCAGGGGGCGCCGTTCACCAGGACGACATCGCCCAGAACGCCGTTCATGTAGGCGTCGGTGACACCCGGGGTGTGCAACTCCTCGTCCACCCAAGGATATTGGAACGAGCCGTCCTCGGCGAACGAGCGGTCTGTGATCATCAGCGGAATGTCGCGCTTGTCGCGCGGCAGAGCCAGCCGCTGCTCCTCCTCGTCGTGCACGAGGTGGAAACCGGCGAGCCCCATCCAGACGGCCGCGCCCGTGTAGCCCATGCGGTGGTCGTGGTACCAGAGCGTCGCGGCCCGCTGCTCGAAGGGGTACGTGTACGTCCGGGTGCCCTCGGCCAGGTCCATCGCGCCGTGGTCCATGGACATGCCGTGCGAACCGCCGCTCATGTCCTGGGCGACGCGGTGCGCGTCGTACGAGCCGTCGGTCGGCAGGATCAGGGACGTCGGGTAACCGTCGCTCGCCGCCGGGGTGTGGCCGCCGTGCAGATGGACCACGGCGGGCCGGGCCAGTTCGTTGCGGTGCCGGACCACGGTGCGGCGTCCGGAGCGCGAGACGATCGTGGGCCCCGGGAACGTGCCGTTGTACGTCCAGGCCTTTGTCCGCAGGCCGGGCAGAATCTCCAGGTCGGCGGCCTGCTGGGTGATTTCGTACGTGTCCGTGGTGCCGTTCGTCGACACCGGTTCCAGAACGCGGGGGAGGGGAAGCGGCGTCCGGTACGGCCGCGGCAGGTCGGCTTTGCTGGCCAGGACCTTGCCGGGCATGCCCTCGCGCGCGAAGTCGCTGAGCAGCGGCCAGCCCGCCGCCGTCAGGGCGCCCGCGCCCAGGACGGCCCCGCCCGCGCCCAGGAAGGTGCGCCGCCTCACTTGACCGCCTCCGTCTGTGCGGCCTCGTCGCGCTTCGGGGCGGTGGTGGAGACGTCGGCGGCCGGCAGTGGGGTGGTCATCGCGCGCTGGGAGAGCACCGCGACGGCCGCGACGAGGACGACGCCGAGCAGCACATGTCCGGCGACGCTGCGATTGAGGCCGAGGACCATCTGGGCGATGAGCGCCAGGAGCACCACGACCGAAGCCGGAAGGACCGACTTGGGTCCTCCCGAGCGGCGCACGAGAAAGGCGGCGACGGCCATCAGAAGAGCGGCCACGACGATGACGCGGCCGAGGATTCCGTGCATCTTCAGCATATCGAAATGGCCGCCGAGGAACCCTCCTGCGAACGCGGCCTGGATGAGCATCAGAACGGACTGGAGCACTGCGGTAATGCGCAGGGACAGTAGAGATCGGCGTAGCGACATGGCTGAGATCCAACCCCGGCCACCCTCGTAGCGCAACCCCAATACGGCTTGTTCGCAGGTTAGTTGGCAGTGCGGTCGGCGTCTGCGGCCGGCCTGGGTAAAGCCAAGATAATGCGGCGTGGTGACCCCGGCTCAAGCCAGGAATTCTCGTATGGGCCGAGCGCGGCCCGCTGCCTACGCTTTGCGGGACACGTCCCATGGACCCGACGGCCATTGCCGTCTTTCCCGGAGGCACACCATGTCGGCGCTCACTCACACCGAAGATCCCTGGACCAGGAAACTCGTCGCGGCACCCCACAGCAGAATGCGGCTGGTGTGCTTTCCGCACGCCGGCGGGTCGGCCAGCTACTTCCGACCACTCGCGATCGCGCTTTCGCCGGGCATGGAGACCGTCGCAGTGCAGTATCCCGGACGTCAAGAGCGGCGCGCGGAAGCCCCGTTGGAGAGTGTCGAGCAGCTCGCGGATGCGGCGTTCGAGGCGCTGCGTGAGCTGCCGCCAGGCCCTTTCGCGCTGTTCGGGCACAGCCTCGGCGGCCTGGTCGCCTTCGAGGTGGCCCGGCGTTTCGAAGGGGCCGGTGGGCCGTGCCCGGTGCGGCTGTTCGCCTCGGCGGTGTCCGCGCCCTCGGTGCTGCGCCGCCCGACGGCCCACCTGGCCGACGACGAGACGCTGATCGCCGAACTGTGTGCGCTCGGTGGGACGAGTCGGGCCCGGCTGTCCGCGGCGGAGGTCCGTGCGCTGCCCCTGCCCGCGGTGCGGGCCGACTACCGGGCCGTCGAGAGCTATCGCCCGGAGCCGGGGTCCCGGGTCGCGTGCCCGCTCACCGTGCTCGTCGGCACCGCGGACCCGATCGTCTCCCTGCGTGATGCCGCCGCCTGGCAGGCCCACACCAGCGCGGGCGGTGTCACGCGGACGTTCACCGGCGGGCACTTCTATCTCGACCGGCAGATCGAGGCGGTGGCCGACACGGTCACCGAGGCGCTCGCCCCGTATCTCGTCGCGACGATGCCCTGACGCGGCGGGTCGGTTCACGTGTGCTCATCACGCTGCTTTCTCGGCGCTTAATCGACCGTCCGTAGCTTCGGGACATCGTCATCTCCGCGCTGACACACGGAGCGTGACGTCGTGTCAGATCCCGTCGGTGCGGCGGGTGGATTCATTTCTCATCCCTATGGAGAGCCGATCGATGACAACGGAAACCGGTCAGGTCAGGCCCGCTGACGTATGGCAAAAGGCGGATTCGGCGAAGAAGTTCCTCGACCAGGCGGCTGTCGAGCTGGCATCGGTCAAGAAGGAACTCGACGAGCTGCTGCGGGTCTCCGCCGGCAGCCATGTACTGGACGTCGGCTGCGGCACGGGCGACGACGTCCGGGCGATCGCCGAGCGCGTGGGCCCCACGGGGCGCGTCGTCGGTCTCGACTCCAGTGCGGAACTCATCGAGCGGGCGACGCCGGCGCGGCCCGGGGCCGCGCCGGTCGAGTTCCTGCACGGGCAGGCGGGAGCGCTGCCGTTCGCCGACGACACCTTCGACGCAGCCCGTGCGGAGCGTGTGATCGAACATGTGCCGGACCCCGCGGCAGCGGTCGCCGAAATGCTCCGGGTGGTCAAGCCCGGCGGTCAGGTGCTGATCACCGACCCCGACCACGGCCTGTGGGCACCCGACCTCGCCGACCGTGAGCTGACCCGCACTCTCATGAATTGGTGGAGCGACCACGTGCCCAACCCGTGGGTGGCCCGCCGCCTGCGGGGCCTGTTCGCCCAGGCGGGTGCCGTCGACATCACCCTGCGGCTGCAGCCCGTCGTGCTCACCAGCCTGGCCAGTGCCGACTCGCTCACCTGGATCGGCAAGACCGCTGCTGTGGCCGGCGCCCAGGGCATCGTCGACGAGGCGACGGCCCGCGCCTGGGGCGAGGAGATCCTGCACCGGGACGCGGAGGGCAGTTTCCTGATGTTCGGCACGTTCGTGGTCGTGTCGGGATTCAAGAAGTGACCGCCTGGACCGTGGTGACCGAGCACGCCCGGCTCGCCGAGCACTGGTTCGGCAGAGCGTGGGCCGGCGGCGACGTGAGTATCGCGGACGAGGTCTTCGCCGAGGACTTCGTCCTCAACGGCAAGCGGGTGGGTCCCGACGGACCGCGGCGCAGCGTGCTCGGCGTGCACAAGGCGTTCTCCGACATCGGGGTCGAGCTCGACCTGGTCGTCACCGACGGCTCGCACGTCGTGACGCACTACACCACCACTGCCCGGCACACGGGCACCTATCGAGGCGTCCCCGCATCGGGACATCGGATCAAGGTCTCCGGAATCGTCATCTGGGAGATCCACGACTCCAAGGTCGCGCGCGACTGGAACGTATTCGACACCGGCGAGGTCGTCGCGCAGATCACCGCACCTCGGCCCACGACCGGCGACGACAAGTGAGGAAGACACTGACATGAGCGAATCTGGTGCGGCCACGCAGGACTACGACGTCATCATCCTCGGGGCGGGCAGCGCGGGCACGGTCCTCGGCGCCGTCCTCGCCCGCCACGATGTGCGGGTCCTGCTCATCGACGCCGCGGTGCACCCGAAGTTCGCAGTCGGCGAGTCCACGACGTTGTACACCCTCAAGGGCTACCGGCAGCTCGCCGAGCGATACGGCATCCCCGAGCTGGAGTACCTGACGTCCTATGAGTCGGGTCTGGAGAACATCGGCCCGACATCCGGGGTCAAGAAGCACTTCGGGTTCATGCTGCACAAGGAGGGCGAGGAGCCCGATCCGCTGGAGGTCAACCAGTTCAGTCCGCCCTCCAAGGCGTTGCAGACGGGCCACCTGTTCAGGCAGGACACCGACGCCTTCCTCTTCCACACCGCCATCAAGTACGGCTGCTCGGTCCGCCAGGGCTTCCGGGTCGCCGACATAGACCTCGGTGAGGACGAGGTGGCCGTGTGGGACGCGAACGGCGAGCGTTTCACGGCCCGTTACCTGGTCGACGGCAGCGGCTTCCGGTCGCCGGTCGCCGAGAAGCTCGGGCTCCGCGAGGGGCCTGAAGCGCTCAAGCACCACTCCAGGTCCCTGTTCACCCACATGATCGGTGTGAAGCCGACCGACGATGTGCTCCGCATGGAGCCCGAGGACCTGCCGCCGATCCCCTGGGTCGAGGGCACCATGCATCACATGTTCGACCGGGGCTGGATCTGGTCCATCCCGTTCAACAACGAGCCCAGGTCGAAGAATCCGCTGGTCAGTGTTGGTCTGACGTTCGACGAGCGGCGCTATCCCAAGCCGGAGGGAGTGACCCCGGAGGAGGAGTTCCGGGAGTTCATCAAGCGGTTCCCCGCCGTGGAGCGGATGTTCGCCGACGCGGTGACGGTCCGTCCCTGGGTGTCCACCGGCCGGCTCCAGTACACCTCGAAGGAGACCGTCGGTCACCGCTGGTGCCTCATGTCCCACGCGGCCGGGTTCCTCGACCCGCTCTACTCGCGCGGCCTGACCAACACGACGGAGATCATCAACGCCTTCGCCTGGCGGCTGCTCGACGCGCTGCGCGAGGACGACTTCGACGTGGAGCGCTTCCGCTACGTCGACACCCTGCAGAAGGGGCTGATCAAGTACAACGATCAGCTGGTCAACGCCTCCTTCATAGCGTTCTCCGACTACGAGCTGTGGAACGCGGTCTACCGGGTGTGGGCCGCCGCCGAAGTGCCGATCAACCTCCGCTTCGACCGCTTCATCGAACGCTTCCGCGCGAGTGGCGACGACCGCGTCTTCCAGGAGATGGAGGACCTGGCGTACCCGGGTCTGCTGCTGCCCGACCAGCCCACGTACAAGGCCGTGTTCGACGAGATGGTGACCCTGTGCGACGCGGTCGACCGGGGCGAGATTCCGGCTGCCGTGGCCGGGAGAAGGCTCATGAAGGTCATCGAGGCGTCGCCGGGCATCCTGCGCGGCATTGGTCTGGAGGACAAGAACCGGCGCTTCATGTTCCCCGGCATCCCGGAGCTGAAGTCCATGTCGGCCTGGCTCCTGGACGAGGCGCCGCAGGAGATGGGCTACCTCGCGCCGCAGGATCCGACGGCCGTCGCGAGCGGCGCGAGCGGTGTCCGTGAAGTCATCATCCCCGAATAGCGGGACCGAGGGCGGCGGCCCTCCAGGACTCCTTGCCGCGCTGGTCATCGGAGCCGTCGCCTGCGGAGGGTACCTCGGCCGGATCCTGTGGGACGGAATGCAGGCAATGGGCTCATTTTGGGTGGGCCCACTGCCTCCCCCCGACCCTGAAGCCGACCCCGAAGAGGAGGCGCGGCCGATGCTGGACGCGCCGCCGGCCGGTCATCCGGAGCAACTCGTCATCCGAACTCCCCCGTCCCGCACGGAAGCCGAGCTGTGGGCGCGCTTCTACTCGGACTCCTGACCGGCCGCCGCCAACTCGCGCCCCACCCCGTCGTGTTCGCACACCTCTCGTCTACGGAGCTCATCATGGCAAAGCGGCTGTTCACCTCCGAGTCGGTGACCGAAGGTCACCCTGACAAGATCGCCGACCGGATCAGTGACTCGATCCTCGACGCGCTCCTTGCCCAGGACCCCGCGGCGCGCGTCGCGGTCGAAACCCTGATCACCACGGGACAAGTTCACATCGCCGGTGAAGTCACCACGACCGCGTACGCCGACTTCGCGACCCTGGTGCGGGAGGCGGTCCTCGACATCGGATACGACTCATCGGCCAAGGGGTTCGACGGTGCGTCCTGCGGCGTCTCGGCTTCGATCGGCGGACAGTCGCCCGACATCGCGCAAGGAGTCGACACCGCATACGAAGCCCGCGTCGGCGGTGCAGGCGACGAGGAGCTCGACCGGCAGGGCGCCGGGGACCAGGGTCTGATGTTCGGGTACGCGAGTGACGAGACGCCGAGCCTGATGCCGCTGCCGATCGAGCTGGCGCACCGGCTCGCGTTCCGCCTCGCCGAGGTGCGCAAGGACGGTACGGTCCCCTACCTCCGCCCCGACGGAAAGACGCAGGTCACCATCGAGTACGACGGCGACAAGGCGGTCCGCCTCGACACCGTCGTCGTCTCGACCCAGCACGCCGCCGACGTAGCGCTCGACTCGCTCCTGACCCCCGACATCCGCGAGCACGTCGTCGAGCACGTACTGGGTCAACTGGGTGACGAGGGCATCAAGTTGGAGACGGAGGGCTATCGCCTGCTGGTGAACCCGACGGGCCGGTTCGAGATCGGCGGCCCGATGGGGGACGCCGGCCTCACCGGCCGCAAGATCATCATCGACACGTACGGCGGGATGGCACGGCACGGTGGCGGCGCGTTCTCCGGCAAGGACCCGTCCAAGGTCGACCGCTCGGCGGCGTACGCGATGCGCTGGGTCGCCAAGAACGTGGTCGCCGCTCGCCTTGCCGCGCGTTGCGAGGTACAGGTCGCGTACGCGATCGGCAAGGCCGAGCCGGTCGGCCTGTTCGTGGAGACCTTCGGCACCGAGACGGTGCCGGTCGACGCCATCCAGCAAGCCATCGGCGAGGTCTTCGACCTGCGCCCGGCCGCGATCATCCGCGACCTCGACCTGCTGCGCCCGATCTACGCCAAGACCGCTGCCTACGGCCACTTCGGGCGCGAACTGCCCGACTTCACCTGGGAGCGAACCGACCGCGCCGACGCCCTGAGCACCGCCGTGGGGCGGTAGTGCGCGCGGCCCTCGCAGGAACCGACCTCCGGAGGAGCCATGCACGAGGAACCAGAGGACCAACTGCACAACGGTGACCGGGCGCCGGCGCCACCACTGGGGCTCGCCGGGGTGGAGGACGAACCGGGGGAGCCGCACATCGTCCGCGGCATCGACTGAACCACGTACCGAACCTTCCGACACATCTCAGTGAGGCGACCATGGCCAAGTCCGGCAGCCTAGAGCTGGAACCACCGCCGCTGCGCAATGTCCGTTCACTCACGGGCCTGCGGTTCCTGATGTCCATCACCGTCTTCATCTCGCATCTCGCGGTGGTGATGCCGGTGCCGCACGTGAACGACGTCCTGGGGCTCGCGGGATCCGGCGGCACGTTCTTCCTTGTTCTGTCCGGGTTCGCGCTCACCTGGAGCTTCCGTGGCGACGACACCCTGCGATGGTTCCTCGGCCGCCGCATGGCGCGGATCTGGCCGACCCTTCTGATCGCCGTCGCGCTGCCGCTCGGCTTCGCCCTCGCCGCGCCCGGGACCGACGCGGGACATATGATCGGCGCGGCGCTGGCCAGCTTGTTCTTCGTGCAGGCGTGGATACCGGGGGTCGTCCTGGAGACGACCAACCCCGTGACGTGGATGCTGTCGTGCGTCGTGTTCTTCTACGTCATCTTTCTCTGGGTCGGGCGGTTCGCGCTGCGGCGCAGCCTGCGTCAGCTGGCCTGGATCGCGGTGGCGACGCTGGCGTACGGCTGGGTGCTGCGTATCGCGCTGTGGTTCGCCTACCCGCCCAGCGAGCCGCTCCAGCTCGACGACGCCGCCGGACTGACCTTCGGCATCTACTCGCCGCCCGGACGCATCCACGAGTTCCTGTTCGGCGTGCTGATGGCGGCCGCGATGCGGCGCGGCCTGCGCATCCGCTTCTCGGTCGGACAGGTGCTCGCGGTCATCGCCGTCGCGCTCGGTGTGATGTGGGCGCTGGCCGGCGCGTCGGTGCGCAGCGCGGTGCCGCACGACCCGCTTGACCTCGTCATGGCCCCGCTCTACGCCTGCCTGCTCGCCGCCTACACACAACGCGAGATCGACGGCCGTTCATCGCTGTACGCCCGTCCCGCCCTGGTGTCGCTCGGCAAGATCTCCATGGGCATCTACCTGTTCCACTTCACGGTGATCTTCACCATCGCCGCCATGGTGTACCCGGACAAGGAGATGGTGGACTTCTTCCTCGACCCGGTGACCCCGGCGAACTCGCACTGGTTGTGGGGCGCGATCGGACTCGCCATCTCGCTCGTCATCGGCTGGCTGGTGTTCCGCTACTACGAGAACCCGATCGAGCGCAGGATCCGCGCCTACCTCGACGCCCGCTCCGCGCGGGGCAAGCCCGCCGAGGCGGTCCGGCCCGAGACGCAGAAGCCGGGTCTCGTCGCCTCGTCGACCTCCGACTCCGGCTGATCCGCGCGACGCCGACGGCTGCCGGCCCCGACCCGCACTCCGCGGGCCGGGGCCGGCAGCCGTTCAGCTTCGGGTCGCGGAGTCGCCGTCCACCGCAGGCCGTACCAGACCCGACTCGTAGGCCAGGATGACCAGTTGGGCGCGATCGCGCGCTTCAAGCTTCCCCATCATCCGGCTGACGTGGGTCTTGACGGTCAGTGGGCTCACTCCCAGCGACTCGGCGATCCCCGTGTTGTTCAGACCGCGGGCCACCAGGACGAGGACCTCGCGCTCGCGGTCGGTGAGCGTGGCGAGCCGGGCGGGAGGCGCGGAGCCCGTCTCACCCGTGTCGTGCACGCGCAGCACCTGCGCGATCAGGCGTGCGGTCGGACCCGGTGAGAGCAGGGCCTCTCCGATGGCCACCGTGCGGATGGCATCGAGGAGTTCGGCGGGCCGGGTGTCCTTGACGAGGAAGCCGGACGCGCCGGCCCGCAGCGCATCGACGATGTGCTCGTCGGTGTCGTACGTCGTCAACATCAGTACCTTGACGCCGGCGAGGTCCTCGTCGGCGGCGAGCAGGCGGGTCGCCTCGATGCCGTCGATGTCCGGCATGCGTACGTCCATCACGACGAGGTCGGCCCGCGTGGTGCGTGCCAGTTCCACGGCCGACCGTCCGCATCCCGCCTCGCCCACGACCTCCATGTCCGAGGCCGATGACACGAGCATCGCGAAGGCTGCCCGTACGAGCGTCTGGTCATCGGCGAGCAGTACGCGGATGGGAACGGTCATCGACTTCCTCTTTCTGTACTGGATCCGCCCATCGCGGCGGTGGCGGGCGCCAGCGTCGCGGCGGCCGTCGGTAGCACGGGCGGAACCTTGGACCTGGACTTCTTGCGGGCTCTGCCGTACTCGGCGGCTCCGCGCACCTCGGTGTCCTGGACGGCCGGCCCCGGCCGCCCGACCGCCCCGGTCAGCGGCAGCGTCGCGCGGACCGCGAACGCGTTGTCGGTGTCCGGCCCGGCCAGCAGTGTGCCGCCCACGCTGCGCGCCTGTTCCCGAAGACCGATGAGGCCGAACCCGGGAGACGGCGTCGAGGCGGGGAGCGGCCGGGCGGAGCGGTTCGTCACCTCGATGTGCAGGGCTTCGGCGGCCTCGCGCACCGAGACACGGATCGCGGGGCGCGGGCCGCCGTGGCGCACCGCGTTGGTCAGGGCCTCCTGGACGATGCGGTAGGCGGCGGCGCCCACGGCGGGCGGTGCCTCCAGCGTCTCGTCCGCCTCCAGGGTCACCGGAGCGCCGGACGCACGCGCGGTGGCCACCAGGCCGGGCAGGGCGCCCAGGTCGGGCAGCGGGTCGCGGCCGTTGTCCGGCCCGTACCGCAAGACCTCAAGGGCCGCGCGCAGTTCGAGCCGCGCCGAGCGGCAGGTCTCCGCGATGTCCTCCAGGATTTGCGCGACGGCAGTGCGGTCCAAGCGCTGCGGGTCCGCGTCCAGGACGTGCGCGGCGACAGAGGTGCGCACACCGACGAGCGTGATGCTGTGGGCCAGCAGATCGTGCAGATCCCTGGCGATGCGCAGCCGTTCCTCCGCGACCCGGCGGCGCACCTCCTCCTCGCGGGAGCGTTCGGCGCGTTCGGCGCGTTCCACGGCGGCGGCGACATTCTGCTGGTGGTAGCGCACGCAGATACCGAAGGCCACGAACGCGACGATCCAGCCGGAGACGCGCAGGGCCTCGGCGCCCTCGGTGAGGCCCTGCGCGAACTTGACCGCAAGTACCAGACCGACGACGCCGACCCCTGCCAGGAGAGAGCGCACCACGGGCTGTGTGACGGCAAAGGTGTACAGGGCGAGCATGGAGAGGGCCATCAGGGCGACGTGGTGGTAGTCGAGCGCGTGGTACGGGACGAGGAAGGCGATCAGCACCAGGAACGAACGCATCGGCGCGGTGCGCCGCCACACCATGGGAATGTGCGACGCCACCAGCAGCGTCCAGCCCAGCGCGTCCGGGGTGCGGCCCTGGCCATGGGTGAACTGCGCGACGGCGAGAGCGCTCAGGGCCAGGAGCGCGGACAACATCAGATCGCTGCGCAGGATCTGCCGTGGTGTCGGGGCGCTCGGGTCCGGGCGCCGTATCGAGATGCTCACATCCACACCGTCCGTCCGGGGGGTGTCGTACGGGCGCCCCCGGAATCCAGGGGCGCCCGCGGTCGGTCACAAGGTGGGGGACAGGTCCCGTTCCCGTTCGGTGGGCGGCATCACCGGGGTCTTGGACAACGGCCCGGGCCACCACACCCTGCGGCCCAGGGCCACGCTCGCGCTCGTCACCAGGTACGTGCGCACCAGGAACGTGTCGAGCAGTACGCCGACAGCGATGACGAAGCCCAGTTCGACGAGTTGGACCATGGGCATGGCGGTCAGGACGGCGAACGTCGCGGCGAGGACGAGGCCCGCGGAGGCAATGACGCCGCCGGTCGTGCGCAGTGCGGTGAGCGCGGCCGTGCCGGGGTCGGATCCGTTCAGGCACTCCTCACGCATCCGGTGCATCAGGAAGATGCCGTAGTCCACACCGAGCGCGACCAGGAAGACGAAGGAGAGCAGGGGCAGCGCCGGGTCGGTCCCTCCGAAGCCGAGTAGCGGTTCGAAGACGAGGCCCGCGATGCCCAGCGAGGCACCCCATACGGCGACGACCGCGGCGAGGAGGATCAGCGGCGCGACGAGGCTGCGCAGCAGGGCGATCAGGATGAGCAGGACGGCGAGCAGGACGATCGGTACGACGATGACGCGGTCGCGGTTGTTGGTCTCCTTCAGGTCCAGCTGCTCGGCGCTGGGGCCGCCGACATAGGCCTCCTGATCGTCGAGCGCGGACCGCATCGCCTTGATCGTGGCGCTCTCGCCCGGTGTCTGTGGAACCGAGGCGGTGACGACGGAGATCTCGGTCCAGCCTTCGCCGCTGCGGCCTTGTTCCGCGCTGCGCACGCCGGACACGTCGCGCACGGTGCCGAGCACCTTGTCCACCTGATCGGTCGGCGCGCTGACGACGACGGGTTCGGTGCCGCGCTCGGGGAAGGCCGAGGCGAGGGTCTGCATCGCGGCGACCGAGTCGGGCTTCTTGGTGAAGGAGTCCTCCTGCTTCAGCGCCTCGGGCAGGTTGAAGGCGCCCAGGGCGAGCACGCCCAGTACCGCGGCACCGCTCAGGAGAACGGTCATCGGCCGTCGTCCCGCCGAGCTGCCCATCGCGGCGAACAGGGAGCGGCGGACCTTCGGCTGCGACCCGTACGCGGGTACCGAGGGCCAGAACACGCGCCGGCCCAACAGGACGAGGACGGCGGGCAGCAGCGTCATCATGGCGCCGAGGGCGCACAGCACTCCGAGAGCGCCGAGCGGGCCCATGCCGCGGCTGCTGCCCAGGTCGGCGAAGAGCAGGCACATCAGGCCGACGGCGACGGTCCCGGACGAGGCGACCACGGCGGGTCCGCAGCCGCGCAACGCGGCCCGCATCGCGTCGTACGGGTGCTCGATGCGGCGTAGTTCCTCTCGGTACCGGGCCACGATGAGCAGCGCGTAGTCGGTGCCGGCGCCGAACACGAGGATGGTCATGACGCTGGAACTCTGGCTGCTGATGGTCGTGTCGAAGAGCTGGTTGAGGCCGTAGGCGGCGCCCATCGACATGAAGTCGGCGATGCCCGCGACGACGAGCGGGACCAGCCACAGGAAGGGGCTGCGGTAGATGAGGATGAGCAGGATCGCCACGACGGCGACCGTGGTGTAGAGCACGGGCCCGCCCACGGAGCCGTACATCTCGCGAGCGTCGGTGGAAATGGCGTCGGGCCCGCCGACCTTCACCGTCATGTCGTTCTCGCCGCGGGCGATGTCCCGTACGTCGGCGACGAACGCGTCGCGCTTCTCGTCGTCCTGACCGGGTGCGGTCGTGCTGACGGGGAACATCATGGTGGTGTTGTCCTGCGAGGCCACGGACTTGGGTGCGTCCGTCAGCCGGAAGTCTTCGTCGATCCGGGCCATCTGCTTCGCGGCCGTGGCTCTGTCGGCCTCGGTGAGGGACCCGTCCCGGTGGTAGACCACGACGATCGACGTGGCCTCACCGCCCGGCATTCTGTCCTGGATCTTGGCGACCTGTGTGGAATCGGCGCTGGCCGGAAGGTAGTCGACCGCGCGGTTCTCCTGGACGTCACCGAGTTTCGTCGCGAAGGGGGCGACGAAGGCGAGCAGGGCGATCCACAGCCCGAGTATTGCCCAGGGCAGAGCCAATCGTCGTCTGCCACTCCGATGCTCCATGTCTGCCACAGGGCCCTCCCTTGAGGTCAATGTTCGTTAGCTATCAATCTTAATCAGCAGGCTTCAGTCTCGCGGGGGGATCGGAGCAATTCCTCAGACCGCAGGGGGAGGTGAGGCGTACTCCCCGGGGAGACGGCGAAGGGCGCGTACTCCCGTGGGAGTACGCGCCCTTCGCCGTGCAGGAGCGTCAAAGCGGTCTGCCGAGCCTGTGGGGAGGCAGGTGTCGGCCGCGCCGCGATGAGGGGACTCGGCGGGCCCCTCAGGGGAGTTGAGGCACCAGTGACGGGTCCGTCGCCGCCGCGCGCAGCCGTGTCGTGACGGCGACGCCCGCCCTGCGGTAGGCCTCGGGCTCGTCGTGCAGCACCGACTGCGCGTTCGCTCTCTCCATGAAGGCGATCAGCTCGGAGGCGAGCTGGGGGACGTCGGTGTCCGGGTGCAGCTCGCCGGTGTCGCGGGCCTCGGCGACGCACGTCTCCATCTGGCCGGTCCAGTCGCGGTCGGCGCGGACCAGCGCGTCGTGCACCGCGCCCTCGCGGGCGTCGAACTCGGCGATCACCCCGTAGAAGAAGCAGCCGCCGGGGAAGACCCGCTGTTGCGAGTAGTCGAGCCAGCACGCGCACAGCCGCGAAAGACGGCCGAGGCCGGGCGGGTCCTGCCGGGCCGGTTCCACCACCGTGTCCAGGTAGATGCGGCCCGCCGCGCGGATGGTCGCGAGCTGCAGCTCCTCCTTGGAGCCGAAGAGCGCGAAGACCCCGCTCTTGCTGAGCTTCAGCTCGGTGGCGATCCGGCCGACCGAGAGCGCGTCCAGGCCCTCGACCGAGGCGATGTCGACCGTGCGGCGCAGGACGAGGCGCCGGGTCTGGTTGCCGCGCTCCACGCGGCCGTCGAGCTTGGTGCCCGCCGCGCCCTCTCCCGCCTGCGCGCCGTCGCTCACGCCGAGCCCGTTCGCCATGCCGGTCCCGCTCGCCATGCCGGTCTCCTCAGCGCCGATGCGTCGTGCGTTTGTCGAGGTACATCCTCTCTCGTCACGCCGGGCCTGTGGGTGCGTACGTCAGACGGCCGGGCTCCGGGGCGCGACGAGCGTCCGGCGGACGGTGTCGCGGAGCCAGCGGTGGCCTCCGTCGGCTGCCTGGCGGGGGTGCCATGCCATGCCGATGGATACGGGCGGCAGGGGCAGGGGGATGTCGAGGAGGTGCAGGCCGAGGGCGGTGGCCGGGTCGGTGAGGGGGGAGGGGGTGGCGCCGGGGAGCGCGGTGGGGACGAGGCAGACGATGTCGCTTGCGGCGGCGAGGGCCATCGCGGCCATGTGGCTGGGGAGGACGACGCCGACCCGCCGCTGGAGGTTCAGCTCGGCGAGGGCGGTGTCCAGGGGGCCCTTGAAACGGCCGCGGCGGCTCACCACGACGTGCTCGGCTCCGGCGAGCCGCTCCGGGGTCAACGTCCCTTCGGTGAGCGGGTGTCCGGGGCGGACGGCCGCCGCCATCCGGAGGGTGGCGAGTTCCTCGACCCGGGTCTCGGGATCGACGTGGTCGATGGATCCGACCTCCAGGTCGATCCGGCCGTCGCGGAGAGCCGGTCCGGCTTCCAGATCCTCGGCACGGAACCGCAGCGAGACCCCTGGCGCCTCCTGGTGGGCCAGCCGCAGCAGCCCGGGGGCCAGCGCCGCGCCGATCAGGTCGGCCGCCTGGAGGGTGAAGGTGCCGCGCAGCGACGCGGGGTCGACCCCGGCGCCGGGAGCGAGCAGCGCCCCGAGCCGGTGCACCAGCGTGGCGACCTCGTCGCGCAGGGCCTGGGCGCGGGGAGTGGGGACCATCGTCTGCCCGGCCCGGACCAGGAGGGGGTCCTGGAGTACGCGCCTCAGGCGGGCGAGCGTACGGCTCATGGCGGCGGGGGACGTGCGCAGCCGCGCGGCGGCGCGGGTGACGCTCTGCTCGGCCAGCAGAGCGTCGAGCGCGACGGCGAGATTGGCGTCGATGACGGGCTCTGAGGGCTCTGGACTGCTGCTCACGGGAGTAATTCCATTTCAGGCAATGATCCGTTGCTGAAGTTCCCATTGTGGCAACACCTTGGTCCTCCACAAGATGAGGGACGTACTGATCCATAGACGCCCAGGAGGCACCTGCCATGTCCGCCGAGAACACCGCACCCCCGGTCACCGCTTTCATGCTCATCAAGACCACACCTGAGTGGCTCGCGATGACCGTTCAGGAGCGGGTGGACGCTTTCTCCACCCAGGTCATCCCCGCGATCAAGGCGAAGACGACCGGCGTCCGGTCACGCTTCTACGACACGGAGTTCTACTCCACCCGCGTCACCGACGTGTGGGTCTGGGAGGCCGACGACCACGAGGCCTACCAGCTCCTCATCGACGCACTGCGCGAAACCCCGTTCTGGGACCGCTACTTCGAGATCATCGATCTCCTCGTCGGCACCGAGAACGGCTACGCCCGTACCTACGGCCTCGCCCCCGTGGCCACCGTCACCACCTGAGAGCGGGGCGAGGCGGATCAGCGCAGGGCGGGGTGGTCGGCGACCACGGTGCAGGAACCGGGCGCGATCTCCGTGAAGCCCGCGTCCCGCACCACCGGCAGGCCGCTCGCCACGAGTTCGCGCCAGAGCGCGGCGTCCGGGGTGCGGACGGAGAGCGGGAAGCCGGCGTCCCGCCAGGCCGCGCGCTCCTCGTCCGACAGCTCCCACCAGGCCAGTTGGGCGCCGTGCCCCGCCTGCGCCATCGCCTTGCCCGCCGACATCTCGACGTCGGGGCTCATCCACAGGACCGGCGAGGCCGCGTCCGGCGGCGGCACGGCTTCCGGATCGTCCAGGTCCGTGCCCGAGACCTGGAGCCGCGCCAGATCCTTGGGCCAGCCGTCCAGCGGCACCGGCGGGAAGACGCGGACTTCCGCCGACTTGCCCGTGACCGTGATGCCCGGCAGCGCCTCGGCCCGCCGCCACTCGGCCCCGCGGGCCCGCCGCACCACCTTGCGGATCCGGGCGTCCTGCCAGTCCCGCATGGCCTGCGCCCACTCGCCGTCACCGACGGACCGCTCGTCGCCGAGCATGACGAGCACCGCGCGGGCCGCCGTCTCCAGGGCGTCCGTACGGTGCGGAGGCTCGGCGCGCTCGATGCGCGCCACCAGAGGCAGTACGAACTGCGGTGCCTCGTCGCGCGTCGTCTGCTCCACGCGGAAGGGGCTGTCCTGGGGGTCTGGGGCCTCCTGCGGCCGGGTGTTCCCGGCGGAGGTCTGGTCGCTGCTCACGGCCCCAGTCTGCCAGTCCGCCAGGCGGAAGATCGGGTCGGTCAGGGGCTTCGCTTGATGGCCGGGATCGACGCCCCGACCGAGGGCCGCGTCGCCGGACGGCCGCGCACGGCGTACGTCCCCGAACGCTTCCCGGCGGCGCTGCCGTTCACGGCCGCCGGATATCTCACGCACCTGGGCCGCATCCACGGCCTGGCGAAGGGCGCGGCAGCGCGCGGCGCGGCGGAGTGGCTGGAGCGCTTCGGTGCCGGGAACCACGCGGGTACGCCCCTGTCGGAGCTGTCCAAGGGGAGCAGCCAGAAGGTCGCCGTGGCCCAGGCGCTCCTCGCGGAACCCGAGCTGCTCGTCCTCGACGAGGCGTGGACGGGCCTGGACGCCGAGGCCCGCGACGAACTCGACCGCGCGGTCGCCGAGCGGGTCGCGGCGGGTGGCACCGTCGTCTTCGTGGACCACAACCCCCGGCGGCTCCTGGGCGCGGTGGACATGACGTACGCGGTGGTCGGCTCGGCGGTGAACGCCCTCACGCAGGAGGGCACTTCGCGGGAAGGCGCAGCTACTGCCACGGGAGACCCTTCGGTCGTGATCGAGGCACAGGGCCCTCCGGGTGCCGCACCGCCTTCTCTGCCGGGTGCCGTCACCGGACACTCCCCGGAGGGGGCGCTGCGGCTGAGGGGGGCGGCGACGCACTCGGACGTCGCCTTGCGCGCACTGCTGACGGCGCGTCCACCGTGGCATGTGGTGTCGGTGACGGGGCCAGTGGCGGGGTCTGTGTCTGCGGGGCCGTCTGTGGCGTCGGGATCCGTTCCGGGGTCCGCGTCCGCAGGGCCCTCCGTGGCATCGGGATCCGTCCCCGAGCCCGCGTCCGCCGAGTCCTCCGCCGAGCCCACGGCCAGCGAGGTGCGTGACCGGTGAACGCCCTGCTCCGCTACCAGTCCGCTCTCCTCCTGCGCTCCCAGCGCTGGCTCGCCCCCGTCATTCTGTACGCCGCGTTCCTCGCGATCGGCGTACAGAGCGGGCAGCCGATTCTCGACTCCCTCGCGTACGGGGCCGCCGCGCTGCTGCCCGTCGCCGCCTGGCTCGTGCGGATCTGCGCCACCAACGAGCCGCCCGCTGCCCGCAGTTGCGTGGCGGCGGCGGTCGGTCCCCTGCGGGCGCAGCTGGCCAGTCCGCTCTCCGCCTTCCTCGCGACGGCCGTGCTCGGCGCCGTCGCCACCGTTGTCGTCGCGGTGATCAGTGACCCGGCGAGCACAGATCACCGGACGGCTGTGAACCGGCTCGCGGCGAGCGGCGCCGGGCTGCTCGCGATGCTGGTGAGCGCGTTCCTGGGCACCGCCATTGGCGCCGTCACCAGCCCGCCGCTGGTGCGCTCGCCGGGGCGGGCGATCCCGGTGATGCTGCTCGCCTCGCTGCTCGCCCTGGTGACCGCGGGCTCTCCCGCGAAAGCGGTCCTGACCGGGCTCGTCACGGGGTCGCGGGACGGGGTGGTGCCGGTGCAGCCGCTGTCGGCCGCGGTGGCAGGGCTGCTCGCGGTGGCGGCGGTGTGGGTGGCCGGAGCGACGGCTTCGCGTCGGGGCTGAGTGCCCCGAAGCGCGGGACCCCGGGTGGCTCAGCCCGAGCAGGCCGTGCGCTGTGCCTCGTGCCACTCGCACACGGGGCACAGCGTCACGCCCTTGTGCGTCTCCGGGTACTCGGTGGGCTCGCGGCACAGCACGCACTCGGCGAACGGGCCCTCGGCGGTGTCTGCGGTCTCTGCGGTGTCGACCATGTGGGCCAGGCTATCCGCGCTGTCCGTGCGGTCCGCGTGCGCCCGCCGCCCGGATCTGCTCCGACACCCGGACGAACCGGAAGCCGCGCTCGCGCAGCTTCGGGACGATCTTCCGCAGGGCGCGCTCCGTCGTGGGAGCCGCGCTGCGCGTGCAGTGCATGACGACGACCGAGCCGGGACGCACCCCGTCGAGCACCTGCCTGGCCACCGCGTCGGCGTCCGTCGCGAACGCGTCGCCGCTCACCACGTCCCACTGCACGGCCGTGACCCCGCCGGGAGCCAGTGCGCGCAGGGCCCGCTTGTCGTAACAGCCCCCGGGGAAACGGAAGTACGGCACCTGGTGCTCGACGCCCGCCTCGCGGAAGGCGGCGAAGGCGCGCTCCATGTCGGCGCGCATGCCGGAGGCGGGGACGGTCGGCAGCCCGTAGCAGCGCTTGGTGAAGGCGTAATGGCTGTACGAGTGGTTGGCGACCTCGAAGAGCGGGTCCCGTCCGATGTCCTTGGCCTGCGCCGGATACTCCTCGGCCCACCGTCCCGTCATGAAGAACGTCGCCGGTACCTTCAGCCGGCGCAATGCCGCCACCAGCGCCGGATGGTCGAAGCGCTCACCGGACGCGGCGCGGCGGCCCTGATCGGCGGTCATGTCGGCGTCGAAGGTGAGGGCGACGGTGGGGGCGGCGGATGCCGGGGTGCGGGGGGCGTTCTTGAAGACCGGGGTGAGGCCGGCGGGGCCGGGGGCGAGCGTCGCGGGGCGGGGCGGAGCGCTCGCCGTGGCACGCGCCGCTGCCTCGTCGCGGCTGCCCGGAGCCGGGTCCGAGCCGCAGGCTGCGAGTGCGGTGAGGGTCAGGGCGGTCAGGGCGCAGGTGGCGGCCAGTCTCTGTGCGGTCAGTCTCCGTGCCAGGGTGATCATGTGGCGAACGTATCGGCACAAAAAGGATTAAATGCTGAAGGCTGAGCCACACTGCCCCGGACGGCCGAACCGTCGAGCCGCGGGGTGGGTCTTGCGGGCGCGGGCGCGGGCGTGGACACGGGCGTGGACACGGGCGTGGACACGGACGCGAGCGGCGCCTGCCGGTCAGCCGCTTCGAGCGGCAATGTCGGCAGGCGCCCGGTCGTGGGCGAGGCTGAAGTCGAGGCCGAGGCCGAGGTCGAGGTCGGGGCCGAGTACGCCGTCGGTCCGCGCCCTCGCGATCAGGGCCTCGCCTCGCTCTAGGCCGGTCCCGCCGTGAGCGCGACCCCGGTCGACGCCATCGCCATCACCATCGGCGCCGCCATTGTCATCACGCCGAGCGGCGAGGCGAACTTCCCTGTGAGCGGCCCTCGCTCGCCTGGTGCGACGTACGCACCCTTCCAATGCCCCTTCATTCACAACCCCCGAAATCGTGGTCCAAAGAGTCATCCTTAATGCGTGCCTGCACGCATTAAGGTGGGCTCACGTTAGCGAGTGACGGGCCCATGGCGCAATGCGAGATCCGCCCGGATCGACCGCGGCAGGGTTCAAGATCCAGTGCCCAGTAGATTGGCGCCGATGACTGAGCGACCACCACCCGGCTCGGCCCGTCCCGGCGGGCGGACGGCCCGCACCCGTGCGGCCGTCCTCGCGGCAGCCCTGGACGAGCTCGACGCGGCCGGGTTCGAGGCGCTCACGCTGGACAAGCTGGCCGCGCGCTCAGGCATCCACGTGTCGACGATCCGCCGCCGCTGGCGCACCGTCGAGGGTGTCGTCGTCGACCTGGTGGCCCAGCGCAGCGCGACGATCCCCACCCCCGACTCCGGCGACTTCCGCCAGGACCTGCACGAACTGGCCCGGGCCATCGCCGACTTCCAGACCGCACCCCGCAACTACAACCTCACCGAGGGCATCGTGGCAGCGGCCGCGCACGACGCGCGCATCGCCGACATCGTCCGCGGCGCCTTCACCGCGCGCACCGAGCACGTCACACGGCTCGTGCGCCGTGCCGTCGACCGCGGCGAACTCCCCCCGGACGTCCGACCGACCGAAGTCATCGCGGCCCTGAGCGCGCCCTTCTACTACCGCCTCCTCATCCTCCGCGGCGCCATCGACGAACGCCTGGTCCACACGAGCGCCGAAGCCGCCTTCCACGCGGCATACGCCGGAGTGTTCAACGCGGCGCAGTCACCGCCGTCAGCGACGCCGCCTCGGTGAACCGCTGCCGCAGCAGCTCGTACTCCTCCTGACGGCGCGACAGTCGACCCGGCGGGCGCACCACGGAGCGCGGCACCGTGACCCGCTGGCCGAGCAGGAACTGCTCCCGGGTCAGGTCCAGTTCGCCCCCGCTCGCGAGGCGGTTCCACCAGTGGTGGCCCTGCTGCTCTCCGTCGACCGACCACACCTCGCCGACCAGCAACTCGCCGCCGAACAAGTCGTGCACGAGGACCGTCGTGATGTCGCAGTGCCCCCATGCAGGGTTCTCGCTGGTCCACGGGGAGCGGTCGGCGTCGTCGGGCGAGCAGGTGTCGGCGGACCACGCGACGCGCAGCGCCGCGTCGATACCGGTCAGAGTCAGCGGATTCGCACCGGTCAGGTGCAGCGGATTCATGACGATCAGAATGGCACCCGCCACTGACAACGGCGCTTGGGCGCACCCCCGCGACGGCCATTTTGGAGCGATCGATTCATAATGTGCTAGCGTCCTGATCATCGATTTTGGAGCGAGTGCTTCAAAAGGTAAGTCGCGATCGGAAGGATGTATGTCAATGCCGCCTGCGGTGTACATAGTGGGGCTCGGCATCTTCACTCAGGGGACCTCGGAGTTCATGCTGTCCGGCCTGTTGCCCGGCATGGCCGCCGACCTGGGGGTATCGATCCCGGACGCGGGGCTGCTGATCTCGGCCTTCGCGATCGGCATGGTCGTCGGCGCGCCGCTGCTCGCGGTGGCCACCCTGAGCTGGCCCCGGCGGACCGCCCTCGTCTCGCTCCAGGCGGCCTTCGTCGTCGCCCACATCATCGGCGCGCTCGCGCCCGGCTACGGAGTCCTCTTCGTCACCCGCGTGGTCAGCGCCCTCGCGTACGCCGGGTACTGGGGCGTGGCCGTGGCCACCGCGGTCGCCCTCGTGCCGCCGGCGGCCAAGGGCAAGGCGGTCGCCGTAGTGGCGGGCGGTCTGACCCTCGCCACGGTCGTCGGCGTGCCGGCCGGCACCGTCCTGAGCCAGTACTCCAGCTGGCGCGCAGCGTTCTGGGCGGTGGCCGCGGCCACCGTGGTGAGCCTGGTGTGCACGCTGCTCGTGGTCCCGGGTGGCCGGGGCGAAACCGGGAGCACGTCCGCTAGGGCCGAGCTGCGCGGCATGGCGCGGCCTCAGCTCTGGCTCTCGTACGCCATCACCGCCTTCGCCTTCGGCGCGGTCATCGTCACCTTCAGCTATCTCGCGCCCCTGCTGACCGAGGTGAGCGGAGTGTCCGAGGGGTGGGTGCCCGCGGTCCTCGCCCTGTTCGGCGTCGGCGGAATGGTGGGCCTGGTCATCGGCGGGCGCACGGCCGAAGCGCGTCCCCTGTGGACCCTCGGCCTCGGGCTCGGCGCGCTCGCCCTCTTCTCCGCGCTGCTCGCGCTGACGGCCGGTTCCACCGTCGTCGTGATCGCGCTGGTCTTTCTGCTCGGCCTCGTCGGGTACGTGACCAACCCGGCACTCCAGTCACGGGTGTTCACCCTCGCCCCGGCGGCCCCGACGTTGGTCGGAGCCACCAATACGGCCGCGTTCAACGTCGGCAACACCCTGGCCCCGCTCCTCGGCGGCCTGACCATCGACGCCGGACTCGGCTACGCCTCCGTGGCCTGGGTCGGCGCCGCGCTCGCCACCGCCGGAGCGGTGGCCGTGCTCTGGGCGGCACGGCTCCAGCGGGCGGAGCGGGACCACGCGTTTTGTACGCGTATTCCAAAACCCGTACTGTGAGGACCATGGCCAGGCCACGAGAGTTCGACGAGGACCGTGTCATCACCGCGGCCATGGAGACGTTCTGGCGTCACGGCTACGAGGGCACATCGACGCGCGCGCTGTGCGAAAGCACCGGGCTCGGGCCCTCCAGCCTCTACAACACCTTCGGCGGCAAGCGTCAGCTCTATCTGCGCGCCCTGCGGCGTTACTACGACACCATCACCGCCGAGCAGATCGAGATCCTGCGCGGCGAAGGACCGGCGAAACAGCGGCTGCGGGACATGATGGTCCACGCAGTGGACGCCGATCTCGACGAGGCGGACGGGCGCGGCTGCTTCGCGATCAACGCGGCCGTCGAGATCGCCGGGCTCGACCCGGAGGTCAAGGACGCGGTGCGGCGCAACTTCGACCGGGTGGAGCAGGAGCTGCGCGCGGTCGTGACGACCGGCAGGCGCACGGGTGAGCTCCGCTCCCCGGCCGACGCAGGGGCCGACGTGGAGGCCGACTCCGGAGCCGTCGCGCGCCGGGTGCAGAGCACGTACTACGGCCTGCGCGTCCTCGCCCGTGTCCAGGACGACCGACAGGCACTCCTGGACACGGTCGACAGCACACTCGCCGATCTCTGACGGCTCGCACAGACCAGCTCGCACAGACCAGCTCGCCCAGGACGGCCCACACAGACCAGCCCACACAGACCAGCCCACACAAAAACGTCATGCACATGCCGCAGGATCTTTGTTCACGCGACGTATCCCCAGAAGTAATCGCGGCTGATTGGATATGCGGCGCCACACCCCCCACTCTCAGGAGACCAAGTGCCGCACCCAGCGCTGCGCAGGACTCACGCCGCCGCGATCACCACGGTGCTCGCCGCGGCCACGCTCGTCGCCGTCGCTCCGTCCGCGACCGCCGCCGACGCGCCTGCCGCCTCTGTCGACACTCCCGCGACTTCAGCGACTTCAGCCACTCCCGCACTCAAGGTGCTCTCATACAACGCGTTTCTCATGAGCAAGAACCTTTACCCGAACTGGGGCCAGGACCACCGCGCCAAGGCGATACCGGCTGCGGACTTCTTCCAGGGCAAGGACGTGATCGTCCTCCAGGAGGCCTTCGACAACTCCTCGTCCGACGCGCTGAAGGCCAACGCCGCGGACCGCTACCCGCACCAGACCCCCGTCATGGGCCGGAGCAAGGACGGCTGGGACGCCACCGGCGGCGCCTACTCCTCGGTGACCCCGGAGGACGGCGGAGTGACCGTCCTGAGCAAGTGGCCGATCCAGCGCAAGGAGCAGTACGTCTACAAGGAGGCCTGCGGCTCCGACTCGTACTCCAACAAGGGCTTCGTCTATGCCCAGTTGAACGTCAACGGCAAGAAGGTGCACGTCGTCGGCACCCACACCCAGTCCACCGACCCGGGCTGCGGCTCCGGTGAGGCGGCCGCGACCCGCTCCTCGCAGCTCAAGGAGATGGACGCCTTCCTGGACGCCAAGAACATCCCGGCGGACGAACAGGTTCTCGTGGCGGGCGACTTCAACGTCGACTCCCACAGCGGCGAGTACGCCTCGATGCTCGCCGACGGCGGCTTCGCCCCCGCCGACGGCCGTACGGGGCACCCGTACTCCTTCGACACCCGGGACAACTCCATCGCCTCCGAGCGCTACCCGGACGACCCCCGCGAGGACCTGGACTACGTCCTGCACCGCAAGGGCAACGCCCGCCCCGCCACCTGGCACAACGAGGTGGTCAAGGAGCAGAGCGCGCCCTGGACGGTCTCCAGTTGGGGCAAGAAGTACACCTACACCAACCTGTCCGACCACTATCCGCTGATCGGTTCCTAGCGGCCGCGGGCGGACCCACGGCGGGACCCACGGCGGGACCCGGGGGGGGGGGGGGGGGGGGGGGGGGGGGGGGGGGGGGCGGGGGGGCGGGGCGGGGGGCGGGGGCGGGGGGGGGGGGGTGGGGAGGGG
>NZ_JBVIHP010000046.1:33715-39911 GCF_055570235.1 Streptomyces sp. NPDC031274
CCCTCTCTCTTTGTGTTGTTTCCGGGTGCTCGTGGGAGAACCACGGCCCCCCCCCCCCCCCCCCCCTCCCCCCTCCCCCCCCCCCCCCCCCCCCCCCCCCGCCCCGTCAGGTCCTGTGCCAGGGCCCCGTCACGGCGAACGTCGTGCCGGGCGTGTAGCAGTTGACGTACATCGTGTCGTGGTCCGGCGAGAAGCAGACGCCCGCGAACTCACCCCACTCGGGCTCCTGAGGGGTGCCGATGTTCTGCTGCCCGCGGGCCATCGCGTAGACCTCGCCGCGGCGCGTCAGTCCGTACACGTGCTGTGCGCCACCGCCGTCCTCGGCCACCATCAGGCCGCCGCTGGGGGCGAGGCAGATGTTGTCGGGGGACTCGCCGGGCAGTTGGATGTCGGTGCTCGGACCGAAGACGATCACCAGGGTGAGACGGCGCTCGGACGGGTCGTAGCGCCAGATCTGGCCGAAGTGGTCGGCCGCGGACCCCTCCGCGCTGTGGGCGAACGACGAGACGAAGTAGACGGACGTCCCGCCCCAGTAGCAGCCCTCCAGCTTCTGCGCGTGCGTGATGCCCTTGGGGCCGAAGTCCTGGTCCCTGATGGGCGTCTGGGCGGCCAGCGGGTCCGGTACGTCGACCCACTCGATGCCTTTGAAGCTGGCGCCCGTCTCCTGGATCGCGGACAGGTCGGGCACGCCCGGCACCCGCATGGCCTGGAGCTTGCCGCCCGCGCGGAGCGAGCCCCGGCCGCCCTCGGGCTTCTTGGGCAGGAAGCGGTAGAAGAGGCCGAAGGGCTTGAGGAAGGCGTCCTCGGTCTCGTAGACGACACCGCGCCTGGGGTCCACGGCGATCGCCTCGTGCTGGAAGCGGCCCATCGCGGTGAGCGGCACGGCTCCGGTGCGGCGCGGGTCGACGGGGTCGACCTCGAAGATGAAGCCGTGGTCCTTGGTGTAGCCGTTCGTGCCGGCCTTGTCCTCGGTCTCCTCGCAGGTCAGCCAGGTACCCCAAGGGGTAGGACCGCCCGCGCAGTTGACCGCGGTCCCGGCGATCGCGACGCGCTCGCTCAGGACGTTGTTGTGGCGGTCGAGCTCCAGCGCCGTACAGCCGCCCTTGCCCATCGGGTCGTAGGTGATGCCCTCGACCGTGGGCACGGGGACTCTGCCGGTGACGCGGTTCTCGTGGTTGCGTACGAGGTTGGTTCCGCCGCGCTTGCCGCGGAACGTGGCCATGCCGTCGAAGTTGCTCGGCACCTTGCCCTCACCGGAGGGAAGATCGTCGCCCTCCCGCGAGAGGACCTTGTAGCGGAAACCTTTCGGCAGATCGAGCAGTCCGGCGGGGTCGGGCACCAGCGGCCCGTACCCGGCCTTGCCCTGAGCTGCCGCGCTCCCCGCGAAGAGTTCCGAGAGCGCGCCGGTGAAGGCGATTCCCGCACCCACCGCACCGGTACGGGCTAGCACCTGACGTCGTGTCGTGGACATAAATGGTCGACCTCCTGCTGGCGGACAGGAACATGACCGGATGTGTGTACCACGCGCCCAGGCGTGCGGGAACCACGCGCGTAGCGGTGAGTCGCTACGCCTTGACGAGGCCCTGCGCGTCCCGCGCGAGCGCCGTGAGACGCGATATCGCCCGGAAGTACTTCTTCCGGTATCCGCCGTTCAGCATCTCCTCGCTGAACAACTGGTCGAAGGGGACACCCGAAGCGAGCACGGGGACCTCGCGGTCGTACAGGCGGTCGGCGAGCACGACGAGGCGCAGTGCGGTCGACTGGTCGGGGACGGGCGTCACATCGGTGAGGCAGACGGCTCGGAGCCCGTCGGTGAGCGCTCCGTACCGGCTGGGGTGGACGCGCGCGAGGTGGTCGAGCAGCTGCGGGAAGTCGTCGAGGCTCGCCCCGGCGGTCGCGTACGCGGCCTTGGTGACCTGCTCGTCCGAGTACGGAGCGGGCGCCTGAGGAAGACCCCGGTGGCGGTAGTCGTCGCCGTCGATGCGCAGCGACTTGAAGTGGGTGGCGAGGCCCTGGATCTCGCGCAGGAAGTCGGCGGAGGCGAACCGGCCCTCACCGAGCTTGCCCGGCAGTGTGTTCGAGGTCGCGGCGAGCGCGACGCCCTCGTCGACGAGGCGCGCGAGCAGCGAGGACACGAGCACGGTGTCACCCGGGTCGTCGAGCTCGAACTCGTCGATGCAGAGCAGCCGGTGCCCGCTGAGGGTGCGTACGGTCTGCTGGAAGCCGAGGGCCCCGACCAGGTTCGTCAGCTCGACGAAGGTGCCGAACGCCTTCTGCTCGGGCGCCGCGGGAGTCGCGTGCCAGAGGGAGGCGAGGAGATGGGTCTTGCCCACTCCATAGCCGCCGTCGAGGTAGACGCCGCGGGGCCCTGTGGGCGCTGCCGCCTTCTTCTGGAACCAGCGGCGCTTGCCCGCACCGGACGCGTGCGCCCCGCCGAGCCCGGCCGCGAAGCCGCTCAGGACCCGCACGGCCTCGGTCTGGCTCGGCTGATTCGGGTCCGGGATGTACGTGTCGAAGCGGACGGAGTCGAAGCGCGGCGGCGGCACCATCTCGGCGACCAGACGGTCGGCGGGGACGTGGGGCTCGCGGGCGCACAGCGACTGGGGACCCGCTTCGGCTATGGAGCTCTGGCCGGGGGCGGTGGTGGAGGACGACACGGTTCCTAACTCTAAGCGCCGTGCAAGACTGCTGGACATGCGACGCCTGTTCCCTGTGACCGACCAGACAGACGAAACAGCAGTACGAGAAACAGCAGTACGAGAATGGGGGCTGGGGGAGCTGGCCGACGCGTACGCCTATCCCTCGGGCGACGCGGCTGCCTCCGGCGGCACCGCTCCCTCGGGCGGCACCGCCTGGCTGCGCGCCAACATGGTGTCCACGCTCGACGGCGCGGCCCAGCACGACGGCCGGTCGCAGCCGATCTCCAACGACGCGGACATGCGGATCTTCGGCACCCTGCGGGGAATCGCCGACGCCGTGATCGTCGGCGCCGAAACGGTCCGCCAAGAGGGTTACCGACCGGCACGCGCGCGTGAAGCCTTCGCCGCGCGCAGGGAGGCGGCCGGGCAGACGGTGGCGCCCGCGATCGCCGTCGTCAGCGCGAGCCTCAACCTGGATTTCACCCTTCCGCTTTTCACCGAGCCGCTGGCGCCCACGCTCGTGGTGACCGGTGCCGCCGCGCCCGCCGACCGCATCGCCGCGGCCGAGAAGGCGGGCGCCGTTGTGGTGATCGCGGGGGAGGGGGCGGTCGTGGAGCCGGAGCGGGTCGCGCCCGCCCTGGCCGAGCGCGGCCTGACCAGGCTGCTCACGGAGGGCGGACCCCGTCTTCTCGGCCAGTTCGTGGCGGCGGGGGCCCTGAACGAACTCTGTCTGACGGTGTCCCCGATGCTCACTGCGGGGGACGCGCAGCGGATCTCCTGGGGCTCCGCGGTCCAGGTGCCGGAACGGTTCGCACTGGTTTCCGTGCTGGAGGAGGCCGGGTTCCTCTTCACCCGATACCGTCAAACCTGACAATCAGCGGAATCGTCCGTTCCGTTTCGCTTCCGCTGGGCACACTAAAAGTCGCAGACCCCGTGCGGCCACGGGGCAGGATGGTTTCCGCAGGGGCCTGTCGAGACAGACTCTCGGCGGCCCACGGATGAGAAGGGCGCCTGTCGTGTTCACAAGCGTATTGATGATCGAGAAGGCCCTGACCTCCGCCGACGTGGAGTTCGTCACCACCTTGCACGGCGAGGAGCCGGTCACCTTCCGGGTGCTGCTCCAGCCCCGCGGCGACCAGGCGGACCGCCTGCTGCGGGCCATCGACGACGTGGCTCTGGGGGAGATCGACGAGGCGGCGAGGGAAGGGGACGTACCCGAAGGGGAGGATGCGACGGGCCCCGCTCAGAAGGCACTGGGGGTCTCGCTGACGGCGCTGCGCGCGGCGGGCTGCGAGGCGTCGGGGCAGCTGATCGAGGACCACCCCCTCGACGCGCTCAAGCAGCTGGTCGACGAGGCGAACGCGGACGAGGTCATCGTCCTCACCGACCCGCACTACGTGGAGGAGTTCTTCCACCGGGACTGGGCGTCACGTGCCCGGCACAAGGTGGGCGTTCCGGTTCTGAAGCTGTTCTCTCACACCGAGGACTGAGCGCTTCCCCGCGCCCCTTACGGGGCGCAGGTGTGCTCGCCGCCTGCCCGAGGCAATAGTCTGAGCTCTGCTCATCTGCCGTAACTCTTGGACTCTTGGGGAGACACACGTATGGCACCCGGCCTGCCCACCGCCATGGACCGACCGCACTTCATCGGCATCGGCGGCGCCGGAATGTCGGGCATCGCCAAGATCCTGGCCCAGCGCGGCGCCAAGGTCGCGGGCAGTGACGCGCGGGAGTCCGCCACGGCCGAGGCCCTGCGGACCCTGGGCGCCACGGTCCACATCGGCCACGACGCCGCGCACCTGGCGTCGGACGCGACCAGCGTGGTCGTCTCCTCGGCCATCCGCGCCGACAACCCGGAGCTGGCCCGCGCCACCGAGCTCGGCATCCCGGTCGTCCACCGTTCGGACGCCCTGGCCTCCCTCATGGAAGGCCTGCGCCCGATCGCGGTGGCCGGCACGCACGGCAAGACCACGACGACGTCGATGCTCGCGGTCACCCTCTCCACCCTGGGCCTCGACCCCTCGTACGCGATCGGCGGCGACCTGGACGCACCGGGATCGAACGCGCTGCACGGCGAAGGCGACATCTTCGTGGCCGAGGCGGACGAGAGCGACCGCAGCTTCCACAAGTACGCGCCCGAGGTCGCCATCGTCCTGAACGTGGAGCTCGACCACCACGCCAACTACGCGTCGATGGACGAGATCTACGAGTCCTTCGAGACCTTCGTGGGCAAGATCGTCCCCGGTGGCACGCTGGTGATCGCGGCCGACCAGGAGGGCGCGGCCGAGCTGACGAAGCGCGTCCGCGGCCTGGGCGAGCTGAAGGTGGTGACGTACGGCGAGTCCGAGGGCGCCGACCTGCGTATCCACAAGGTCACCGCGCGTGGCCTGACCAGCGAGGTCACCGTCGTCCTGAACGGCAAGTTCCTGACCTTCACGGTCTCGGTCCCCGGCCGCCACTACGCCCACAACGCGGTGGCCGCCCTGGCCGCGGGCATCGCGCTCGGCATCCCCGCGCACAACCTCGCGTCGGCCCTCGGCTCCTACACCGGCGTCAAGCGCCGCCTCCAGCTCAAGGGCGAGGCGGCAGGCGTCCAGGTCATCGACTCGTACGCGCACCACCCGACCGAGATGACGGCCGACCTGGAGGCGATGCGCTCCTCCGCGGGCGGCTCGCGCCTCCTGGTCCTCTTCCAGCCCCACCTCTTCTCCCGCACGCAGGAGCTCGGCAAGGAGATGGGCCAGTCCCTGGCCCTCGCGGACGCCTCCGTGGTCCTGGACATCTACCCCGCCCGCGAGGACCCGATCCCCGGTATCACCAGCGCCCTGATCATCGACGCGGCCGTGGCGGCGGGCGCCGACGTACGGGCCGTGCACGACAAGACCGAGGCCGCGGCGGTCGTCGCGGGAATGACGAGGCCCGGTGATCTCGTTCTCACCATGGGAGCGGGCGACGTCACGGACCTCGGCCCGCAGATCCTGACCGAGCTGTCGAAGTAGCAAGCCGAAGTAGTAAGGGGTTCAGTCTCATGTCGTACGACGTCGAGAAGCCGGACGAGCAGTGGCGCGCGGAGCTGAGCCCCTCGGAGTACGCGGTCCTTCGCCAGGCGGGCACGGAGCCCGCGTTCGTGGGTGAGTACACGGACACCAAGACCAAGGGCGTCTACTCCTGCCGCGCGTGCGGCGCGGAGCTGTTCACCTCGAAGGAGAAGTTCGAGTCGCACTGCGGCTGGCCGAGCTTCTTCGACCCCAAGGACACGGACGCGGTCGAGCTGCTCCAGGACACCTCGCACGGGATGTCCCGCACGGAGGTCCGCTGCGCACGGTGCGGCTCGCACCTCGGGCACGTATTCGAGGGCGAGGGCTATGCGACGCCGACGGACCAGCGGTACTGCATCAACTCGATCTCGCTGACGCTGGCGCCCGAAGAGGGCTGAGCCACCGGTCATGATCCCGGGGGGGGGGAGGGGGGGGAGGGGGGGGGGGGGGGGGGGGGGGGGGGGGGGGGGGGGGGGGGGGGGGGGGGGGGGGGGGGGGGGGGGGGGGGGGGGGGGGGGGGGG
>NZ_JBVIHP010000047.1:0-38780 GCF_055570235.1 Streptomyces sp. NPDC031274
CCCCCTCCCCCCCCCCCCCCCCCCCCCCCCCCCCCCCCCCCCCCCCCCCCCCCCCCCCCCCCCCCCCCCCCCCCCCCCCCCCCCCCCCCCCCCCCACCGCACCGCTCGATCCCCGGAGAAACCCGTAGCAGCCCGCACACCCCCACCGATCAGCCACCGGCTCACGCCCCGACTCGCGACAGCCCTGTTCCGCCGCTACCTGCGCGCCTGCGTCCCGACCGGCCCAGACCGCACTTCCCCGCTGGCCGGCGCCCGCCCGGAGGCTGTACTCGCCGAGAAGCAGCGCGTCGGTCAGCGCCACCACCACTGACCGTCCACCGAACCGGAGGAGCATGTCCCATCCCGCCCCCTACCCGGTGAGGCTGGCCGACGAGATCAGCCGCCAGCTCAGCCAGCTCGCCGACCACCTCTCTCAGCTTCCCCCTCCCCAAGCCGCGCAGGTCATCGCCCGCGTTCTCGAACCGGACACCGGGGTCCTCGGCGGCGTCACCCACCTCGTCTCCACCGGCAGCGTGTTTGCCAAGGACCAGGCAGAACGAGGCGCTCTCCCCCCAGAGGTGTGGCTCGCTCTCGGCCGCGCCTCGAATGAACTGCACGACATCACCCTCGACCTGGACGAACACCAGGCCACCCTCAAGCACGTCGGCACCCTGCCCGCCACCACCGCGGCGAAGCCTCCGACACCCGCACCTCTCGTCGTCCGGCGGCGCTGGTGAAGAAGAAGCAGTGGCAGGGCTGGGGGCCGGGCGAGCAGGCCGAGCAGCACTACCTCGTCCAGCCCCGCGCCCTGGCCGGCGGCGGCGACGTCCGGCACGTCTCCGAGTTCCTGCGCGCCTCGGGCTGGCGGGACAAGTCCAAGTCAGGCGGCCCTCTGCACATGGAGAGCCCGGACCGTACCGTCCGCGTCGCCTACGACCCCTACGTCCTCCCCGGCGGGTGGACCATCCACGGCCGAGCAGACGGCCCCAACGGCGAGTGGTCGGCGCACCTGGGCCGGCAGACCCCGGTGGAGATCGTCGCCGGTCTGACCGACGCCCTCAACCGTCCCCGCTCCGCCCACGCCCCCAATGTCTGGGCCCCGTTGCAGGAGCAGAACTGGCACGCACGATTCGAGGACCAGAACTACACGGCGACCAGCCCCGACGGCACCGCGTGGATGCAGTACCACCAGGGCGCCGACGGCTCGGCGATGTGGTGGACCGGAGCCAAAGATAAGCAAGGCAACGGCTGGACGGCCAACTTCACGCCGAACACCCCGATGCACCTGGTGCAAGCCTTCTCGACCGAACTGGCCGACCCCGATCCCGTGATGCGCCCGCGCGGACGCGTTCCGCACAGCGCGCAGATCCGTACCTGGTCAGTCTCCGTCAAGCCCTCCCAGCTCAGTGCGTGGCAACAGGCCCGGATCACGGCCGCCCGCGCCGCCACCTGGGCCCGCAACAGCGCCCGAAGCCCTGGGCCTCGCACCACCGCCCGCCCCTACACCCCGGCCGGCGGCGCCCGGACCCGCCGCTGACCCGCCGCCTCGTCCCAAGGAGCCCGATGCCCGCACTCACCCCGGACACCATCCGCACCGTGACCGAAACGCTCTCGGACCTCACCGACTACCTGCGCGAGAACCCCGACCCCGCAGAAGCCCTCACCCTCGTCGAGCCCCTCCTCGACGAGTACACGGGCCTGCCCGTCCAGCTCGCCGACACCCTGCGTGCCCTCGCCCGCGCCGTACAGGAAAACCCGGACACGCCGCGCAATGCGCAGGGCGACCTGCTGATCACTGAGCTGCGCACGGCCGCGTGGGAACTGGCCGACCAGCACACCCTCCACTACGTGCTGGACGATCTCCGCGACCTGTACAGCAGCACCGTCGCGAACGAGCCGGGGTGCTGCCGGTGTCGTTGAGCGAACGGCAGCTCGCCGCCTTCGCCGACAAGCACGCCTGGCAGATCCCGTTCGACACCAACCCCCGCCACCTCGCCGGCCCCGGCGATGCCCGCCACGTCACCCACGGTCTGGCCGCCGCCGGATGGAGCGCCCTCTCCGACCCCTTGAGCGCCGAGATCGTCATGCGCAGCCCCGACCTTCGCCACCGCCTCCAGTTCGACCCGCAGTCCCGCACCTCAGCATGGTGGCGGCTGCGGGCCGAGCCCACCGACACCGAGCCCGGCTGGTACGCCGAGTTCGGCGAACTCGTGCCCGCCGAGGTCCTCGCCGCCTTCACGGACGCCCTCATCGTCCCGCCGCCACGGCTGCCGGACCCGTGGCAGCCGGTGAACTCGGCGGGCTGGCACCGCGCCTCAGACGGCACCGCACGCTCGCCGGACTCCATGTGTCACATCGAACTGCGCCCCGTGAGCGAATTCCGCGACCGGCCGTCCTGGCACGTCGAGACCCGTGAGCCCGGTCACGGAGAGTTCCCCGGCCCCCGCATCTGGCACGCCTACTTCGACGAGAACACCCCCGCCCACCTGGTCAGTCCGTTCCTCACCGCACTGGCCGACCGCAGCCCGCTCCAGCGCGGCATGTACGACCGCACCGGCCACCACAGCGCCGTCCAGGAGCCCAGCCCACTGCGCCCACAGCAGGTGGTAGACGCCCACACCGCGCGCCTCAAAGCCCTCCGTGCGCAGGCACTCTCCGCCCGCCGACAGCAGACAAAACCCGCGACGATCCCGGCGAATGCCAGAACCGTGCCGTCGGCCGTTCGCCGCTGAACCGACAGGACTCCACCTCATCTCCACCGACCTCCACGCACACCGCGACTCCCTGCATCACCTCGATCACTACGTGAGGGACAGCAAGAAGATCCTCGATGCCTGGGACGCCTACTCCGACAAGCACACCGACCTTGACGGCTGGCCCTACGACGACCGCACCTACGGCATACGCGCGAGCCAGCGAGACGCCGACACCGCCGAAGCGTTCGAGCCGCTCCGCTACGGCGCACGCCATCTGCTGGCAACGGCCGAGACACAGCTGGCCCAGCTGCCGGAGAACACGGTCCAACGCCGCTGGGTCTACCAGTTGGGCGTCCTGCGCGACGCCCTCGACCGACTCGACGAACTGCACGGGCAGTGGCTGGAAACCCGCGACGCCCTCCCCGCCACGGCTACGCCCGGCACCGCCGACTTCGACGACGCCCTGGCCGAGCATCACGCCGAATCGTGGAGCTACCTCGACGACTGGGCCACCCACGGCAAGACACTCCGGGAAATCAACACCGCCGCCCGCAAGGCCCATTCGCCTCTGGCCCCTGCACCGGCCCGCTCACCCGCCCTGCGCGCGGTGGCACGGAAGTGACCGTGCCACCGATGCCCAGGACCGTCGAGGTCGACTTCATCACCCCGCGCCACCTCTCCGGCGGCGGTGAAGAACGAGTCCACTCCCTGGCCGCCCGCCATGCCGTCCAGGCCCCCAGCTCAGCGACGAGCGCGACAGGTGCTGTCTACGCACCGCCGCAGTCGCTGACCCCACCACCCCCGTCCGGAAGCACGTAGCCCTTGCCCCCCTCCTCCACCAACAGCAACACCGACGGGTACGACCTCGCCCTGCGGCTCCTGCTCGGCGTGCTCGCCGTCGTCGTCCCCCTGTCTCACCTGGCCTGGCTGTCCGGCAACATCTCCGCCTACCTCACCGGAGGTGCCTGGGCTCCCTACCAGCCGACCAACGCCTTGCTCCATCCCGAGCAGGTCTGGCCCGAAGCAGGGGAAACGTCCCTGCTAATCGGTGCACGCATCGTCCCCGTCGTCCTGCTTCTGGCCCTCGGAGTGGGAGCGGGCGTCCTGTGGGCCCGGCACAAGAACCGCAGCGGCGGCCGGAAGAAGATCACCGATATGGCCAAGGCCCGGGACATCGAGCCGCTGATGGCCAAGGCCATCTCCGACAAGGCCCGCTCTCTGCGCCCGAGCCTCAAGGACGCCAAGCACATCGAGGCGAAGGACACCGGCATCCTCCTGGGCAACCTCCAAAACAGCCGCCACGAGGTACGGATGGGGTTCGAGGACGTCGCCGTCGCGATCATGGCGCCTCGGTCCGGGAAGACCACCTCGCTCGCCATCCCCTCCATGCTCAGCGCGCCCGGCCCAGTCCTCCTCACCTCGAACAAGGCCGCGGGCGACGCCTACACCACCGCCTACGAGGCCCGGGCCAAGGCGGGGGCGGTGTGGACCATGGATCCCCAGCAGATCGCCCACGCTGCCCGCGAAATGTGGTGGAACCCCCTCGCCACCGCGACCACCCTGGACGGGGCGAACCGGCTCGCCGGACACTTCCTCGCCGCCTCGGTGGACGCCTCCCAGCAGGGCGACTTCTGGTCGAAGGCCGGCAGCAACATCCTGTCCCAACTCCTGCTGGCCGCAGCGCTCGACGAACGACCCATCACCGACATCATGCAGTGGCTCGCCTTCCCCGCCGACCGAACTCCGCTGGACATCCTCCGCGACCATGACCTCGCCGCCGTTGCCGCCCAGCTCAAGGGCACCGTCGAGGGCCCCCCGGAGACGCGCGACGGCATCTACGAGACCGCCCGCCAGTACGCTGCCGCCCTGCTCAACAGCGAGATCGCAGCATGGGTGACGCCGCAGAAGGATGTCGCCGAGTTCCGGCCCGCCGACTTCGTCACCTCCACCGACACGTTGTTCCTGCTGAGCAAGGACGGTGGCGGCGGGGCCTCGGCCTTGATCGCGGCATGCGCGGACTCAGTGATGCGCGCCGCGACCGCCCAGGCCGAGCGCGCCGGGGGACGCCTCGACCCGCCGATGCTCGCGATCCTCGACGAGGCAGCCAACGTGTGCAAGATCAGCGACTTGCCGGACCTGTACTCCCACCTGGGCAGCCGCGGCATCATCCCGATCACGATCCTCCAGTCCTACAGGCAGGGTCAGAAAGTGTGGGGCGATGCCGGCATGGATGCCATGTGGTCCGCCTCGACCGTCAAGGTGATCGGCAGCGGCATCGACGACCCCGACTTCGCCGACAAGCTCAGCCGCCTGATCGGCGACCACGACGTGGAGACCACCTCCACCTCACACTCCGAGTCCGGGAAGTCGACCTCGGTCAGCATGCGCCAGGAGCGGATCCTGCCCGCCGACGCCATCCGCGCCCTGCCCAAGGGCACCGCGCTCTGCTTCGCCACCGGCATGCGTGCCGCCATGCTCGACCTGCGCCCGTGGTATCTGGAGACCGGCGCGAAGGAGCTGTCCGCGGCATCCGCCCGCGCGTCGCAGGCGATCACCGCCCGCGCCGTGGCGAAGCACGCACCGACACAGTCCGACTTCGGGAAGGCCGTGTGAGCGACGCCCGGCCGCACTTGGTGCCGGTCCGCTCGCGAGAGTCGAAGGTCTTCGTGCGCGCCTGACACCGTCACCACCCGCCGCCCGCAGGGCAGATCTTCGCCGTCGGCGCCGCCGACGAGAGCGGCACGCTGCGCGCCGTGGCCATCGTCGGCCGGCCGGTGGCCCGCCGCCTCGACGACGGCGCCACCCTCGAACTCACCCGCACCGCCAGCGACGGCACTCGCAGCGCCAACTCCCTTCTGTACGGGGCGTCGTGGCGCGCGGCGAAAGCCCTCGGATACCAGCGCCTGATCACCTTCACCCAGGAGGGGAGAACGGTGCCTCCCTGCGCGGCGTGGGCTGACACCTGATCGCCAGCCGCCCGCCCCGAACCGGATGGCACACCCCCTCCCGCCCCCGCGCCGGCCACGGCAACGACCACGTCGCCCGCTTCCTGTGGCAAGCCCCCTGAAGCACATGCCTGGAGACGACCTGCACACCTACGAACCCACCGACCTCGACGACATGTCCCCGCGCCAGGCCGTAGACGCCGTGACCGCGGACATACACGACCACCACATCACCGTGGACGGCACCGGCCTGTTCAACGCCACGCGGCACATCGAGCTGCTGTGCCATCTCACCGCCCGCATGGCCGCCGACGCCGAGTACCGGCTCGCGCCGAACATCGCCGACCTCCCTCCCGCAAAGAATCTCGGTCAGAGCGCCGGCCACCTCGGGCGGGCCATCGCCCACTACACCCAGGCCCTCGCCCCGCTCCTGACCCTCACCACCACAACGCAGGACACACTCCAGCAAAAGCTCGACTCGCTCGACTACCACAGCCGCCTACGAGTCCACCTGGACGATGCCGACCGAGCCCTGGCGGCGGCCAGTACCGCGCTGGGAGTACCGCGGCCTCCCGCCGCTTCGAGCACACCCGTTCCGGCACCGCTGCGTGCCCCGGCCGTCCGGCGCCGCGCATGACGGCGCCGGCCAATGATGGCCTGCTATTCGAAGTGGCCGCCCCGCCCACGCCGGTTGAACGGCTGCTGCTCCTCGCCAACCAGTACGTGCAGCACAACGACACGCTCGACCGCCTTCTGCGGGCCGGTTCGCCGTCCGAGCCCGACGCCCACGTCGCCTCCGCCGAGCAGCTTGCTTCCGCGACCCACTCCGCCATCACAGCGGTCACCGACGAGCGGCTCTTTGAGAGTCACGAACTGTCGGACGCGGTGGTCCGCCTCCAGCAGCTCGCCTTCCTGAGCAGCGCCTCCGCGGACCACCCGCTCTCGATGGCACACACGCTGACCGCCCTGGCACCGGCAGCAGCCATGGGCTGCGCCGACACCGTCGCCGGCGAACTGCGACGCCGACGTGGGAGAACGACCGACGCTCCCGGCCATCGGCTGACCGACACGCACCAGACCGCGCTGTGGGAGATCGCCTGCGGGAACGTCGTGGCGACCAGCTCCCAGGGACGGCAGTACGTCCACTACCGCGACGAGCGTGTACTCATCGGCACCTTGCGGTCGCTGGAGGGCAACGGCCTCGCGGAACGCGTCGCGAAGTCCGCGCCCTCCGCCTACATAGGCGGACCGCTCCAAGACCGCATCCGCCTCACCGCCGCCGGCATCACTGCCCTGGCCGCCGCCATCAGCCGCCCACCCGCCACCAGAGCACCCAGCCCAACACCCGCACGCTCACCCGCCGTTGCGAAGGCGGCCACCCGAAGCCGCTGACCCGATCCCCGGAGCAACAACACCCCATGCCCCCGCTCGACCTGCCAGAGCAAGTGGACCAACTACGCACTCTGGCCCATGGCTTCGAGGCCCTGCACGCCCGCGTCCGAGACGTCTCGTACACGCCCGGCACCGACGCGCTGCGTCAGATCCGCCCGCTCCTGCTCACGGCCCAGGACCCGACAGCCACCACCCTCGTCCGCCTGGGCGCGCTCGACTCCAGCGCGTACACCGCCGTCGCCGGCAGCCGCGCCAGCCTGGAGTGCCTGGCCTCGGTCGTGGTCGCCTCCTCCCTGGCCGGCACCGATCTGGCCAGCGCGCTGTACGCCAACCCCTACGAAGGCGCGCCCTTCCCCGGCTACCTGGCGGACGACGCCTCCGTGCGGACCGCTCGCCATGCCGAGGCCATCGCGAAGATGACCGGCCACCTCGCCGACGCCGCCCACCAGCTCGACCTGAGTGCGACCGGCTGCCACTACGTCGCCACCGGTATCACCCGCCACCTCGTCGCCACACGCAATGCAGAGGCCACCGCACAGCGGGCGGTCGGCCCCGCACTGACCGGCACACAGTACGACGCTCTGAGGTCCTTCTCCCTCGGCGGCTGCCGACTGTATGAGAGTTCGCAGCGGGGACTGGGGGTGACCCGCGTCGCCACCGACGACGGAACCCGCGTCTCCATCACCACTTACCGGGCCCTGGCCAAGCGCGGGCTCCTCCACCGGGACACCAGCACCTCCCTTTTCCACGGGCAGAAGATCACCGTCACCGAAGAAGGACAGCTGGCCCTCGCCAGGCCGCGCCCCGCAGTCACGGCGGCGCCCCCCGCGGCGGGGGCTGCTCCCAAGTCTTCTGCGGTGCAGGCAGCGCGCCGGTGACGCACTTCGAGCCCCGGGGCGCTGCCCGCCGCTCCTCGCCTGCCGCCACCAGCCCGCCGGCCGCGGCGCCTTCGGCACGTCGCCGCGCTCGCTGACCACGTCCTCACCGCCATCCCATGGGAGTTACCACGTCCTCCGACGCCCCGACCCCGCATGATCTCGCCCGCGCCCTCGCCGATCAGATCCGCCCTGGTGCCGCTCCACGGGACGTGACCGTCCACTTCGGCGTGCGCCGGCTAGCGGCGGCCCAGTACGACTATCGCTCCCGTGGTGGACCCGTGACGGTCTACGCCCAGGCCCTGCACGCCGCTCTCTACGGCCTTCCCACGCACGAAACGAGCCGCTGCCCTCGGCCTTGGACGCGCTCTTGCAGACCACGCACACCGTGACCGACCCGCAACAGCAGACCTCGGTCCTGCGGCAGGTCGCCGAGCAGCTGCGCAACGCCGCCGAGATCCTCCAGCGCCATCAGTACCAGGCCCAATGGGACCGGTTCCCTGACGGTGTCGCCGAACAGCTCGCTGACGCCCGCGACCAGGCCCAGCAGATCGCCGAGGCCCTCGACCGCGTGGCTCCAGCCTTCAGCAACCGGCCCATCAAGGACACCGCGCCCGGCCTGCAAGCCACTCACGGCCGGAGTGCCGCCGCCCCCGTGGCCTCCCCGGCTTCATCGACCGCACGCCGCCGCTGACCTGTGGCGACAGCTCACCGCCGAGAAAGGCGCCTCCTGGCCCCCGCCGACTCCCTCCACAGCCGCCTCACCCAACCCCGTTGCGCGCTGGGCGTGTTCGTTCCCGCCGGGCTGTACCCGTCCCATGCCGAGCGCCGTCATCTCGACCAGATCGCCCGGGCAGGTGCCTGCCTGTTCGAGGTCGGCCTCGCCCACCATGACGCCGGTCTCGACGGACCCGTCATCCAGGCCGCCTACCGCCGCGCCCTGCGACGCGGGAACGTCCTCGACCCCACTCTCCGCATGGTCGAGCACGCCGCGAGCCTGCGGCCGACCGTCGTCATGACCTACTGGGAGCCCGTCAGCCGGCACGGCCCCGAACATCTGTCCCGCCTGTTCGCTGACGCCGGTGCCGCCGGAGTGATGGTCGTCGACCTGCCCGACCGCCAGGCAGCCCGCTGGCAGGCCGCAGCGAAGGACGCGAACCTTCGCACCCCACGCCTCGTCCCACGCCACAGCGCTGACACCGACCTCGCCCAGGTGACCGCCGGAGCATCAGGATGGCTCTACGCACCCGCGAGCACGGCTCCCACCGGCTACCGCGGCCCGCTCGACATCCCGGCGCTCGCCGACTTCACCGGACGCCTTCGCGCCGCAAGTCCACTGCCCGTGGTCTCGGGCGTGGGGATCTCCACCCCCGCCCTCGCAGCCACGGTCGCACCGCTGGTGGACGCCGTCGTCATCGGCACCCCCATCGTCCGCGCCCTGGCCACCGATCCCAGGCAGGCCCCGGCACTGACTGCCGCGTTCGCCCAGGCCCTGACGCCGAACACCTCCACGGAGCCCCGTGTCTGACCGCTTCACCCCGGTCCAGATCCTCGACCGGATCACCACTGACGCCCTCGCCCTGCACCGGGCCCTGCGCGCCCCCTCTCCCGCTCCCGCTCCCGACCACGCAACCGCGCTGGCCCCGCGGATCAGCGACGCTCAAGAACTCGCGGACAGCGCACTGCGGTTGTTCCTCGACCTCGCCGAGCACACGCCGCAGCCCTCTTCCGCGAATCTGCTTCTCCTCGAACGAGTCACGCAGATCGCCAAAGCCGCCCAAGACGCGGGCGCAGAGCTGACCGCGGCCGTTGCCCGCGCCGTGGAGAACCAGCGCCGCCGAGCCGACGCCGCGCCAGGACGGGCCGTCCTCGTCGGCCCGTCACCACAGCAGTTCATCGAGTCGGCCACCGACCTCCTCGACCGCATCCCCGCCCTCCATCACGCCATACACCGCGACCGGCTGCTCACGCCCACCCCGCTGACGCACCAGCCGCAATGAGGGCGCCCCCCATCCCCCACCTCCAGGACAGACCATTTCAGATCAACCTCAATTCCGCGCCCTTTCCCTGGGCGCGGGTGTTCAGTCCAGCACCCTCCTCGCCCTGTCGGCCGAGGGGATTCTCCCCAGAGTCGACTACGCGATTTTCGCCGACACAGGCTGGGAACCCGAAGCGGTTTACACCCACCTTGACCGCATGGAAAAGGAGATAGCCAGTCCCGCCGGAATTCCGGTACTGCGGGTGTCGTCCGGAAACATTCGCAGTGACGCCCTGAATCCGGATCACCGGTTCGCATCCATGCCCCTCCATATCCTCAACAAGGACGGGCGACCTGGGATGACCCGAAGGCAGTGCACGGGCGAATATAAGGTTAAGCCAATAAAGCAGAAGGTTCGTCAACTGCTTGGGCACCCCTACCCGTCACGCATCCCCAAGGGCGTGTTCGTCGAGCAGTGGGTGGGAATCTCCACCGATGAGTTCCATCGCGCGAAGGACGCTGACGTCAAGTACATGCGCAACAGGCACCCTCTCCTGGACCTGAATTGGAGCAGGACTGACTGCGTGCGCTACCTGACCTCACTCGGGCTTGCCGATACACCTAAATCGAGTTGCCTGGGGTGCCCGTTCCACGGAAACGCGCAGTGGCGCCATATCAGGGACGCCTCTCCGTCCGAGTGGTTGGACGTCGTCGAATTCGACGCGGCCATCCGGCAGGGCAATGCCCGCGCCAACGCATCGGGAAGCCGACTGCTCGGCGAGGCGTTCCTGCACCGCTCCCGCGTACCGCTGAGCCGGGCTCCGATCGACCATGTCACCGCCGCCGAGCGGGCCGCCCTGCGCATCGGCGTGGACGAGGCAGACGAGTTGGAGAACGGCGTCGAGGACGGCTGCTCGCCCTGGGCGTGCCGCGGGGACGCCGACGCGCTGGCGCGGGACGACTTCGGGCTGGCCACGTGATACTCGACCTCTTCGCGGGGCCTTCTGTGAGCAGAACTGCAGCGTCTCATTACGGCCCAGCGCCCCAACGACCAGCACGTTTGCGCTTTGCAGTCGCTTGAGTCGCATAGGTACGGTCCCCGCCATGCTGATGACGTTCTTCTCCTCTGCCACCTGGGAGTCCTGGGGACTATCTAGTCAACCGGTCATCCCGGACCGGATGCCGATCCTGCTCGATGACGACCTCCTCTTCGAGGACTCGGCCGGCCCTCGCGTCACGACCGTGATCAACCGGTGGTCACAGGAACTCCCGACAAACGGATGCCCGGCCCCGAACTCCTGGGAGACCTACGTTCGGGTTGTGCGGGACTGGACCCTCTTCCTGACCAGCCGGGGCATGCAACTCTTCGACGGCCGTCGCGAGTTGCGGCGGGGTCTGAGTGCCTACGCGGTGCACCGTGCGTGCGGCCCGCTGAAGGAACGGTTCGCCGCATCCACCTGGAACCAGCACATGAGCATCCTGTCCCTGTTCTATGGGTGGGCCGAGAGCGAAGAGCTCACGACCGCGGTGCCGTTCACCTACAAGCAGGCCGTCACTGCTTATGGCGACCAGGTGCGACTGCAGTCGGTGAACCTGTCCAAGCGGCGGACGCCGAAGCCGCACGTGACGATCAAGTACTTCGAGGAGGACTTCGAGGACACGTTCCTGAAGGGGCTGGGCGGTCTGCGCCCGGACGGTGCCGAGGACAGTCTCTACCGGGGCCGGACGACGGCACGCAACGCGGCGGTGGGTGGCTATGTGTTGTCCAGCGGGCTGCGGCGGCAGGAGTTCACGTACATGTTGGAGTGCGAGGTTCCGCCGCTGCCGCCCCGCCGGACCGAGCTGCCGATCTGGGTGCCGGTTCCGGCCGGGGTCACGAAGGGCCGGAAGTTCCGCGCCACGTGGACGACATACGACCCGCTCGCCCGGCTGCACCAGTACTTGCGGTTGCAGCGTGATGTTGCGGTGGCTCGCTCGTCATGGATTCCGCCAGCCAAGTGGGGGTCGCCCCTGGTGGTGACCGAGGCAGACGAGATCGGTGGCCGAGTTGATGGTGAGCGCGTGCTGTGGGCCGAGTTGACGCCGCGGGAACGTCGGTGTCTGGTCCGGCCTGATGGCGGATCGATGCTGCTCGCCGTGCAGAGTGACGGGAGTCCGTTTCGCGACTGGCCGACGGTCTTCAAGCGAACGTCGGAGCGGATCAGGGATCGATTCGATCCGCGTTTCCCGCATACGTCCCCGCACCGGTGCCGTCATACGTTCGCGATCAGGACGCTCGAGATGTTGATCGGCGGCTACTACGCCCAGCTCGCGAAGCTCGTCAAGGACACCGACGCGGACGCGGCCCTTGCGCTCTACCTGCGCAAGAACGACCCGGTGATGATCCTGCGTGACCTCCTCGGTCATACCAGCACTCTTACCACGGAGGTGTACCTCCGCCGCCTGGATACGACCCGGATCTACCGCGAGGCATATGAGCGGGCGGGCCATGACCACGGTCTGCTCGCCGAGGCCGAACGCGAGGCCGATGCCGAGTTCGACGACTTCGATGAGGACGATATCTGATGCCCGCGGAGATCCTGGAGAACCCGCTGCGGCTGTTCTGCACGTTCACCCGCGGTACCACGTCGACCCTGAATGTCGACGACTCGGTCAACCCCGTACTCGTCCGCGAGTTGCTGACGGGCCTGGTCTATCTGATGCATCCGCACGGCCAGGGTGACTCGCACCGGACTGCGGAGAAGTACAAGGGGACCATCGACTGGTTCGTCGGCGAGCTGGAAAGGCGTGGTCATCGGGGCGGGGCAGTAGGGCTGACCCGCGCCGGACTCGCAGCGCTGTGGTGGGAGGCGGGAAATCGGCGGGAGTCGGAGAGCCGCCGCATGCTCGCCGCGCTGGACGCCGAGACCTCTGTGCTGGCTCCGGACGTCCGGGAGCTTGTCCGAGGGCGTCTGTACAACCGGCATCCGAACAGCGAGCCGCTGCCGCCTTACGACGAGGTCGCCTGGGCAGGGCTGACCCGTGCAGCCCGAACGATCGCCAAGGAGTCATGGGCCGCGTACCGGGCGGCCCGAGCAACGGCGGAGGCCGGCCAGGACCCGTACGTGCATGGCTGGACGAGAGAGAACATCTTCTGGCTGATGGTGCACCAAGGTCCCGCAACACCAAGGTCGTTGGGCGAGCGGGTCGGCTTGTCGTACAACCAGATGCGCTACCGAATCGGTGACGGTAACCAGCGCTTCTTCGGCGAAGCACGTGAAGCGCTCTTCCCCAGCGCTCGCGTCGTCATCGCTTACCAGGTGTTGTTCGGCGTGTATAGCGGCATCGTGCCGGACGGCATCGCCGATCTGGGTATCGACGGCCTTGACTGGGCCGGCGACGCCGCGGTGTTGGTCCGCTATATCAAGGGCCGTACGTCCGAGGAGAGCATCACGCTGCCGAGCAAGGCCGTACGGGTGCTGGAGCGCTGGCTCGACTATGCCGACCTGGCGAGGTCACATTGTCCGCCGCAGCTGCGCAACAGGCTATGGCTGTGGATCGCCTACACCTCGCGTCGCGCGGGCGACGAGGGCCTGGGGCCGTGGAGATATGGACGCCCCTACAAGTCCACCATCGTCGACTGGTCTCGCGGTGCGGGGGTGGTCGACGCCAACGGGGCACCGGTGGTTGTGCACCGCCATCGAATCCGCACGACGTTCGAGTCCCACCGGGACCGATCTTCCTGGATCGGCAGCCGACGCTCGACGATCGACCCCAACCACACCCCGGCAGTAGAAGGCGACCACTACCTGTCCGCGATGACCGAGGCCCAGAAGAGCGCCCTGGAGGACATCGTCGAGCAGGCCCAGGGCGACCTCCTCCGCCGGGGCCAGCCGCCCATGGTTCTGTCCGACGAACAAGTCGCAGACCTTGCCCGCCAGTTCCCGCAGCTGGTCAGCGAGCTGGAGCTGGACGATCGGGCGATCGCCGAGCTCGTGGGCGGCCAGCGCGATGTGTTCGTAGCGTCCTGCATCGATCCGACCGCCGGCGTGCACGGCCCGAAGGGAAAGCCGTGCCCGGCTCGCCCCTGGGTGTGCCTTCTGTGTCCACTCGCTCTGTTCACGCCGCGGCACGCGGCGAACCTCCTGCGCATGAAGGCGTTCTTCGCCCGGCAGTGGCAGCAGATGCCCGCCGCGCAGTTCATGGCCGTCTTCGGCCACTACGCCCAGCGCATCGAGGACGTCCTGGTCAAGTACGACCCCACGCAGCTCGCCGCGGCTGCTGCCCACGTCACGGACACCGACGCCGAGATACCGCTCCTGCCCGAGGAGAGCACCCTGTGAGCACCATCCCCCAGACCGGGGTCCCGCTGTCCGGAACCGTGCCGTCACCCTTCGCCGGGGCTGACATCTGCGGCCTGGCCGGCTTCGTCCTCCCCATCGGGGCGGCCCGCTCGGTCTTCGAGGACGACGTCTGGGTCTTCACCCAGGTCATCGGCATCCCCGCCTACGTGTCGAAGTGCGCACGGCGCCTGGACTTCTCGGGGATCATCAATGAGCGGTGGAAGACTGTGGCCAAGGAGTACATCACCGCGCAGATGGCCCCCGGGCACGAAGCCGTACGGACGCTGCCGTACGCCAACCGGACGGTCCGCGTCGTCAACAGCCTCTACGCCGAGCTGCTGGAACTGGTCCGTTGGCTGAACTGGCTGACCGCCCAGGGGGTCACCGAGCTCGGCGAAGTCACTGAACATCACTGCACGTCCTTCGCACAGTACCGCGCCACCCACCGTCCCAACGGCAAGAAGACACACGATCGCCCCAGCGTCCGCAGAGCGGTCGAGCTGACGATCATCGGCCTGGCCCGTTACGGCGAGCTGTTCACCACCGACCGCTACCACCCCGGTCTGCGGCCGTTTCCCGCACAGGCCACCAGCAAGCCCAGCGGCAACGCCAACAAGACGCCGCCGGTCGCGGATCCGACGTTCCAGCCGCTCCTGGGTGCAGCCCTCTACCTCGTCCAGACCCTGGCCCCGCACCTGCTGCGCGAACTTGACGCCAAGCGGCGCTATGTCGCCCACCGGGCAGCGCTGCCCGCAGCACGGATTGATCGGGGCGAACTCGAGGCGGTCATTCGCCGCCATGTCGAAGAACAGCGTCCCTTCGAACGGAACGTCAACTGGGCCAAGACCAGGAAGTGGATCAGCAAGGACGACCCTTTGGGCAAGGTCAACCTCTACGCCCTCGCCGCGAAAGCCGGCCGGAGGGGGATCAGCCCCTCCACATTGGAGTCGGTGCGCGACGTCCTGGAGAAGGCGGTGGAGGCCGTCGGGATCGAGGAACCGTTCTGCCGCGGGGCCGACATGGTGGAGCGAGCCGACGGCCAAGGCGAGGCGCCCTGGTCAGAACCGCTCTCCGAGCGCGGCCTGCGGGCGCTCACCGGCGTGGTGAAGACCGCCTCGCACGTGGTCATCGTGGCGCTTTCCGGTATGCGCCAGAGCGAACTGCGCGAGATGAATGTGGGCTGCCGTGTGCCCCCGATCGAGGCCGGCCCTGGGCTGAAGAGGTACAGGCTGGCGAGCCGGGTCGTCAAGGGAAAGCCGCTGGGCGGTGTGCCTGACGAGTGGGTCGTGATCTGGGAGGCATATCAGGCGGCAGAGGTCGCCGAGCAGCTCCTGGGCCCGGGCGCCGAGGTCGGTGATCCCCTGCTCACCTCGCCGCTCGACAGCGACCGCTTCACGCTGTTCCGCCAGTGGGTCAACGGCGCCGCGGGACAGGCGCTGGGGCTGGCTCCGATCCCGGAGGGACAACTGACGACGAGGATGCTCAGGCGCACACTCGCCTTGGAGATTGCCTACCGCCCCGGTGGCTTGCTGGCCGCAAAGGTGCAGCTCAAGCACTTGTCCGTGGTGACAACGGAAGGATATGCGGCCCGTCCGGGCGGGGCACAGGCCAAGTTCCTCGCGGAGGTCAACGCCGAGGAGGCGGAACGCAACAAGGACCTCGTGCTGGCCGAGTACCGCCGCTACCAGCAGGGCGAAATGCCGGCGGGTCCCGGCGCCCGTGACCTGATCAGCTTCTTCGCCAGCGTCGACGGGAAGCTGGCCCGCGACGCCGCAGAGGAGCCCACCGTCGTCGGCAGCGACCAGGAGGTCAGAGCCCTCCTCGCCGAGATCGCCGGCGTCCTGCACCTGGGGGTGGCGAACTACTGCTGGTTCATCGACCCCTCCAAGGCGCTGTGCCTGAAACTGGCCGGCACCCCGAACGCGACGAAGCCGCTGGCGGGCATGTGCGATTCCGCCCGCTGCCCACAAGCCACCCACCACCCCTGCCACCGGCCGGTGTGGGCCGAGAGCGTACGGAACAAGCAGGTCTTCATCGAATCGATCGGCCGCAACCACAAGACCGAAAAGGCCCGGCTGCAGGCCGACTTGGATCGGGACGTAAAGGTCCTGGCCACAATCGACGCCACCACCACGTAAGGAGAAACCCCACCTCATGGCACGCATCAGCACAGAGACCCGCGCCCGCAATGAGCAGGCCGTCCGGGCCGCAATGGACCGGCTCCTGAAGGGTGACCTCCCGCCCGGCGGCAGCTGCGACATCAAGACACTGGCCGCCGAGGCCGGCGTGACCCGCACCGCGTTCTACCCGAAGAAGAACCGGAACGGCACCACCCGCCCCGGCCCCTACCAGCATCTCGCCGAAGAGTTCGAGCGACGCCTTCACACTCTGCAGCAGGCCGGAGAAGTCGTCGACCCGCGGATCGCGCAAATCGAACGGCTCAAGACCAAGGTCACCGACCTCAAGGAACGCCTGGCCCAGCGGGACGAGACCGTAGCCGAGCTCACCTTGTTCAAGGAACTCGCCGTCTCACGCTTGGCCGCACAGCACGACGAGATCGTACGTCTACGGGAACAAGCCGCAGCCCTCGGCAACGTCCGCCGCCTACCCGCCACCCGCCCCGGAACAGCCCCGTACGGATCTTGCAGCTGAGCCTGACGCCGACTAATGCGGCCAAACACTGCGAGGGAGCTCGTCAGCATGGCCCGCCGCGTTCCCTCGCGTGCCCCTGACCCGCCTTATGACGCTCCTCACGAAAATTTGTACCCGGCGAAGTCGGCGACATGGGCGTACCCAATGCGCTGGTAGAGGGCGTTGCTGGTGGGGTTGTCCGGGTCCGTGAACAAGACAACGTCCGTCGCGCCCGCGGCCAGCGCTGCCCTGCTCGCCTCGACCGTCACAGCTCCCGCGTAGCCGCGGCCCCGGAGGTGGGCCGGGGTGTAGACGGGGTCCACCCGGACCATGCCGCCGACGACCGAGGTCGCGGCCGCCATCGAGACGGGGGTGCCCTTTGCGGTCTCCCAGAACGTGAAGTGCCTGTCGCCGAAACGCGAGTCTTCCCAGGAGCCGGCGTCGATCAAGTCGATGGAACTCTGTTCCCCGACATCGACACAGAACTCACGGCACCAGCGCACGACTTGCTCACGGTCCTGCCCACCCGTGAGGCGCCGCCGGCCCTCCGGGCGCGGCTGCGGTGGGGTGAGCGTGCCGAGACGGTAGAGATGCGTCCGCCAGAAGAGTACCGGCGCTGCGCTCGTGTGCCGCTGCCATGACTCGGCGAAAGCGCCAGCAGTGTCGTGGTCCGCGATGACGTTGGAGGGCGAGTGTCCGAGGCCGGCCAGGTGAGAAGCGAGGGCGTTGGTCTGCTCGGCAGAGAGGGGAGTGAGGCCCAGGCGGCCGCGCGGAGTGAGATAGAAGATCGCGCGGACTTCGCCTCCTGACACCAGCCGGCCGAAGACGGGAGCTCCGGCGCCGTGTTCGGCTGTCCCGCGTATCCGCAGTTTCTCGATGTCCGTCAGCGGCGTGTTGTGCAGGGCGGGGCGCGAGCGCAGGAAGTCCCCGGCTCGGGCGAGGAAATCGTCGACGTCTTGGGTGAGGTGCCAGTCATCCGGGAGCATGCTTCATGATCCCGGATGACCTCGACTCGGGGAGCACTTGCTCAACGCCTTTCAGCCACGTGGCGTAGCTGCTTCCGATCAGTCGCGAGTTCGGGCTTTGGCGTCTACCTCGCCCCGCAGCAGCGATCAGAGCGGCATCTGACCGGCAGCGAGCGCGAAGAGGCACCCCGCGGCGTCGCCGCCGGAGAGCTGCGCAGCAACTGGCCCAGCGACTGAGCAGATCACAACGATCCCCTCACGACCGAGAAACGATCTTCAAGACGGTCACATCGTCCCTGGTTGGACTCACCCATGAATACCCCCTATACGGAAGGCCCCTATGCCCGAACCGATACCTTCACCTATCGTTCCAGCCGACGTAGCACCCCCACGCCGACGTGATCTCAGTCACGTAGTTGTGCCGGACAAAGGGACACCATGCCTCGCTGCAACGCGACACAACGAGGACTCTCGACCCTCGCGTAAAGCGACATGACCTGCGTGGGACACAGCGTCTGCCGACACAAAGGCCCGGGCGGCTGGAGCAGGGCCCTGCATGCCCTCGGCGTACGCGACGTCGGCCTGGAATGGGACCCGTGGGCCTGCAAAACCCGCGCTGCCGCAGGCCAGTTGACCATCTGGACCGACGTGGCGATGTATCCGACGTGGCCCTTCATCGGCCGCACCCGCGGCGTGATCGCATCCCCGCCGTGCCAGGCGTGGAGCATGGCCGGCAAACGCCTCGGCCTCCTCGACCAACCGCTGGTGCACGCGGCGGTCGAGGATCTGGCCGCCGGGCGCGATACCCGCGAACGCCTACTGGCCGCCTGCCGCGACGAGCGCTCCCTGCTCGCCGCCGAGCCCATGCGCTACCTGTACGCCCTGAACACCGTCGGCGAGCCCGACTGGGTCGCCATGGAGGAAGTGCCGGACGTCCTGCCGCTGTGGAAGCAGTACGCGGCCATCCTGCGCGGATGGGGGTTCTCCGTCTGGTACGGGATCCTCAACGCCGCCGACTTCGGCGTTCCGCAGACCAGGAGGCGGGCGATCCTCCTCGCCTCCCGCGTCCGCACGGCGCAGCCTCCCACACCCACGCACGCTCAACTAGCTGAACCGGATTCACTGTTCGGCCCGGGCCGCACTCGCTGGGTCAGCATGGCCGAGGCGCTGGGGTGGGGCGCCACCGACCGCCCCGTACCCACCGTCTGCGCCGGCGGCGGACCCGGCGGCGGACCCGAACCCTTTCCTTTCGGCTCCCGTAAGGCGCTGTCCGATGCCCGGGAGCGCGGCACCTGGACGCCCCGGGCGGAGGGTGTGGCCCTGCAGTCGCGCCGCGAAGGCACCGGATGGGCGGCACGGCACGGTCCCCGCGAGAACCGGGCCGCCCACGCTCCGGCGCCGACGTCCACCGCCGAGGCGCACCGCTGGTCCTGGTCCCTGCGCAGCAACAACCAGGCCAACGCCACCGTCCGCCCGCTCTCCGAGCCAGCAGGCACGCTGTTCTTCGGCCACCGGGCCAACGAGTGCACCTGGGTCGCCGAACCGGTCACCGCTGCGGCACAGGATGCGGACGCCCCCGCTGCGCCCGAGCCGATCCGGATCACCGCCCGCGAAGCCGGCCTCCTGCAGACGTTCCCCGCCGACTACCCCTGGGCCGGCAACAAGGGCCAGCAGTTCTCCCAAATCGGCAACGCCGTACCCCCATTGCTGGCAGGCCACCTCCTCGCCCCACACCTCGGCGTCACCCTCGACCCGAACGACTTCGCCCTCGCCGCCTGATGCCCACCATCCCCGAGCCCGACGAAGACGATCTCGCCGCCATCGCGCCGCCACAGCCGGTGTTCCACGTCGAGCAGGCCCTCCTCGGCGCCCTCCTCCTCGAACCGCATCGCCTCGGCGACGTGACCGGCATCGCCGCCGACTCCTTCTCCACCGCCGTGCACGCCGCCCTGTACGACGCGACCAGCACCCTGCCGCCGCCCGACCCCGCCGAGCACGCCCAGAACACCAAGTGGCTCGACCAAGTGCTCACCAAGGGACGCAACCAGACGCGCGGACTGACCGCCTCCTATCTGCACACCCTGATCCAGGTCTGCCCCTGGCCACAGCACGCACCCGCCTACGCACGCATGGTCGAGGCCGAACACGCCCGCCGCCGCTTGCAAACGGCCGCCGAACACCTCCTCCGGACGGTCCACGACGCCACCCTCCCGCTCCCCGTCCAGACGGTGCTGGCGGAAGCCGACGCACTCGGCGCCGTCGTGAACGACATCGCGAGCCGCTTCCCGCCGCGTTCCGGAGTCCTTCCCCGCACCACGGCACCGCCGCCGCCCGTCGCGCCCGACCCCAGGGAAGCGGTCGAGGAGGAGCAGCTCCTGCTCGCCACCGCCACAGCCCACCCTGCCGATATCGGCTCCGTCCAGTGGCTGCTCCCCGATGACCTCACCCTGCCCCTGCACGCCGGCCTGTGGCAGTGCCTGACCGCCCTCACCCGCCGCCGCGAGTCCGTCGACCCCGTCACCGTCCTGTGGGAGGCCCAGCAGCGCGGTCTGCTCGACGACGGAAGCGAACCTGGCGACGTGCTCCGCCTGCTGGCCGAACCGGCCGGATCCCTGGAGTACTGGGGCGAGCGAGCCCTGCAGCGATCTCTCCTGGTCACCGCCGATCAGGCTGGCCAGCGCATCCAGGCATACGCCGGCGACCCGGCGAACACTCCCTTCCAGCTCGTCGTCGGCGCCCGCCGCTCCCTCGCCGACATCGCCGCAATCCGCACCCGCTGGCAGCACGCCACCAGACCGGCCCCGCCGCAGCAGCCGCGAGCCGCGCCCCCCACCCGCGCTGGCCCACCGACCACCACCGCCGCGCACACCGCACGCGCCACGCGAGCAGCCCGATAGCACCCCACTCTGCCGGTGGCCGGACCCGAAGGCCCGGCCACCGGCAGAAGAGACGAGACCCTCCACGTGACTCCCGCCATCGACGCCCACGTCCGCCTCGACACCCACCCCACTCACCCGAGCGCCGTGCAGGCCGTCCTCACCGGCAGCCAGGCCCGCATCGCTCTCCTGACTCTGGAGGCTGCCGGCTGGAGCGTCGCCGCCACCAACGTCCTCATCCTGGCCCGCATCGATCACGAGGAGCCCTACTGGGCCAACGACGCAGCGATGCAGCTGATTGCGGAGGGCATCACCGTCGAGATCTCCTCTCGGCTCCAGGGGGCCGTCGACGAGGAATGGACCTGGGTGAACTATCCGATGCCGTGGTGCACCCGCAGCGAGATCCGCGACATCTCCCAGCAGGCGCAGAAGATCCACGACGACATCCGCCACGGCCACCTCCTGATCCACGCCCACGCACGCGACGGCCACACCACCGTCGCGGTCGGCACCTACCTACACCGAGGCGGCAAGTCCGTCTACCTCCACGGCGAGAATCACCTGCGCCAAGTCGCCGACACCTTCGACTCCCCCGCGGAAGCGCTGATGGCCTTCGAGAAAGTCCACGCCGCCGAAATGCGCCCCGGACCAGCACCCCTGACCGACACTGAACGCGCCGCCATCGAAGCGCGCTCCGTCTTCGACGTCACCACGGCCAAGTCCGAACCCTCCCGCCCGGAGCCGGAGACCGTCCCCGTCTACCTGGCCGACGCCGGCGACCATGACGCCCTACTCGACGAGTTCCTCACTACGCACGGTGAGTTCGAGCGGTGGAGGACCTGGTCGGATGACACGACGCACGCCATCCACGAATCGCAGACCCTGCGCATCGAGCACGTCCACGAAACCCCCGACCACGAGACCGCATGGACAGTGGCCGCCTACGAGACACCCGTCTCCGACCGCATGTGGGTCCTCACCGCAACCGGCGCCACCCCCGCCCCTGTACTGCAGGAACTGCTGAACCACCTCGCCGAGGGCCACGGTTGGGACACGGCAGTGGGTGCCCCAGTGGACGAGAAGACGGTCACCGCGGCCACGCAGCCGCTCTCCGACGCCGGATGGCAACACACCGTGGACGGACGATGGATCCGTTGGACCTCCCCCGCCGGGGACGCAGGCGTCCACTTCGACGCCTTCACCGCCCAGCACCCGATCCAGAACCTGACCACCTGGACCGCATGGGCCGGCCCCGACCAGAACCGGCCCACCTGGACCGTCACCGCATCCCCGCACACCCCCAGCTCCCTGCTGGCGGACCTCGCCGAGAACCTCGCCCACGGAATCGGCACGCGCAAGACGCCAACGAATTCCCGGCGCATCTCCCCGTTGGCTACCGTGCCGACCAGCCCTCCACGGATCTACCACCAGCCGGCCAGGCGGAGCTAGTGACGGCCGACCCGTTGCACAGCTCGGAACATCAGCGCAGACCCCGACCCACGCAGCGTGCCGTGCGGTCGCCGTAGGGGATACAGATCCGTCGAGCCCGGCCCATAGCGTCCGTACCGACAAATGAGTGAAGCCCACTCGACTTCAACGGCGAGGGGCCGTCACGTGACCTAAGATACGAACGCGGCTTGACCACCGCTCCCCGGAGACGATTCGGCCCAGAATTCCTCCACGCTCGGGTGAACCGGTCATCCAACGAACTTCCGCGCATCCCACCGGATCTCATCCGTACGTCCTGGGCCGAAACGTACTGGAGAACCATGAGCGCACCTCACCAAGACATCTCCTTGCTCCGACGTCTTTACACGGGCGAGAGCGTCCAACAGGCTCGCCGGGCGGTTGGTCGCCTACAGGACGGCGCATCACCGATTCCAGAGGCCGCCTCGTCAGCCCAACGCTGCCTTGAGGCCCGCGTGCTTCTCGCTCTCCTAGAGTTTCGGAACGTGTATACGCGCTTCCCTCTGGGGGTCGCATCGGTTCACCCCGAGCCTCACAGCATCGCTTTGGCCGTAGAGAGCGAAGAACGGGCAACCGAACTTCTCTTCAACCTCCTCCCGTCGTACGCCGAGGGCCACGAGGTGTCCGGTGTGCCCGGCCTGCGCATCACCCGGCGAGACCAGACAGCGATCGAACTGAAAGTACTGGGAGAGGCCGCCCAAGTGCGGCTGACAGGTCTGCCGGCCAGGCTCTGGCGCAGCGCCGAGACAAACATGCTCGCCAAGTGGATCGACCCTGACAGCATGAAGCTGTGCTGGCATTCCTCACCCCGGTCTTGGACCACCGCGGAGCGGGAGCACAACGCACAGTGGGAAGACAGCAGCGATCACTACGTGCAAGTGACCCAGCGCGGCGCCTGGCTGGCAAGCGGACTGCTCCGTCGCGCTGCCCTTCTCCATACCGTCGCCAACACCTTCCTGATCGACGGCTACCGAGGCGCCGCGTTCGACGTGAACAGGCTGGTCTTGCGCTCGTCACATACACGCGAGCAAGGACCGGGACCGCATCACATCGTCGCCGCCCTAGTAGACCCCGTATGCGGTCTACCCCTCTCCCTCCAGAGATTTCGCGGTGACACCGACGAGAACTACGGCGGCGACCAGCAATTCACACTCGGAGACGCCGACAGGACAGCCGTGCTCGAACTCCGAGCCACCACGGAACGGCCCCCCTCCCAACTTCCCCCAGGTCTCTGGAAATCCATCCTCAGTCGCATGCCAAAGGCAGGGTTCACAAGCCGATTGTCTCCGAGCGTCCTCGCTGGACTGTGCGGACCCGAGTCGTCATAGAAGCCGAGACGTTCTGTAGCCCTCAACGACTCCGCCAGGTTGCGGATTCGAGCGGCACAAGGCCGATCGTGCGACACGTCCGGCAGGTTGGAACCACGAAGAGCACCGCCGCCTACCCATCTCGACCTGGGCACGGCCGCGCCACATAGCCCGGGATCGCCGGTTAGCCAAACCGGCGATCCCGGGCAACATTGATAGTCCACCGCCACGTCCCACCCGCACGTCGAAAGGCATCGCCCCACGACCTCAGAGCAGCCACGACGCGGCCACGGCCAACAGGCCGACAGACGATCACGCCGCTGCGTAGCTCGCCCTGAACAGATCCCGCGCCCACTCCACGTCCCTCGGCGTACGGAGCTGCACCTCCAAGTCGCCCGTCCCGTGGTGACCGAGCCCAGACACGTCCCGGGTGAACCCCGGAACGAGGTCGACGTCCTTCGGGTCGACCTTCAGGTAGACCAGCAGCTTGCTGCGCTGCGGCGGGCATAGGCAGGCGAAGTTCCGCAGCCGCTGGTACGCCCGATACTGCTTGCGCTCGACACGGTTCACTCCGTCCCCGAGCCCGAGCAGGGCCTCATCGACCGCGCTCGCCAGCTCCACCATCGACGCGCCTTCGACGTCGGCTGCCGCCCGGGTAACCGCCTGGCGGTGCGCCCGGCGGGCTACCTGCATGCTGCCGCTCACAGACGCCACCGTCTCAAGGCCGAGCAGGTCGCTGCCGAAGAATCGGTAGCGGACCAGGTCGATCGAGCGCCGGTGCTCGCGCACGGCGTGCACGTCGTAGCGGGTGAAGTCGCCGGCGATACAGATCAGGCGCGGCCCGCTCCACAGGACCTGGGATGCAGCCGTCACCCCGAGCCGGTCGCGGACCAGGTGCTCGAACTCGGCCCGATGGTCCATCAGCCACGCCAGATAGAACAAGCCCTGATTGATGACGCCGGCGTCGACCCCACGCTTGTACTCGACGATGACGGGCGACCCGTCCTCGTCCAACCCCAGCGAGTCGATCCGGCCGCCGTGGACCGGTCCCGGCCGTACTCGCTCGCCAGGAACCGCACCCCCAGCAGCGTCTCCATGTGGACCTCGACGAGACCCTGCACATCTGCCTCGACCTCAGCGAGACGCGGCGTGACCTCGGTCATGCCGCGTCTCGCTGTGTCCGTACGGAACAGCTTCATGCAGACCCCCCTGCTGCCTAGGAGATCGACAACGTCGGGAAGGTAGAGATTTGTTTCCGCAACGGGCGTTGACCGTGTGAAGAACGAGTGTTGCAGGCGAGATCTAGGAGGTTAGTAGCCCTCGCCTGACAACTCGCACACCCCTGACCCCGCAGGGCCCGTCAGCACCCCGCACCCAGTACGAATCCAGCACGGCAAAAATCAAGGGGCCAACTCCGAAGAGTCAGACCCCGTTTGACCTGCACGTTTACCAGATCGACGAAGTGGGTCAAGTCACCCGCTACACGTTGAAGCGGAACTCGACCACGTCGGCGTCGGAGTGAGCAACCCACTCTCCGGACGCGATACTTGCCGCTGTTGATCGGGGCAGCTCCGCCGGGGCGGAGCGAACGACTACGCCTGCGACCAGCTCAGGCAGGATGGACCAGCGCACCCGCGAACGGCTTCCCGTCCTGCCGGTGCTGGCCGTGGCACAACCTCTGCGAAACCGCCCTGAGCGAGGTCAAGGCCCACAGCACCTGCTGGGCCGCACCCTCGTCCAGCACCTCTTCGAAGAGATCAAGGCCCTCGGGTTCACGGGCTCCCTCAACCGCCTGCGCAAGTACAGCAACCAAGGCCGGGCGGACGCCGACCGCAGCCACATCTCCCCGCGCAGGCTGGCCCGGATGCTCCTGACCAAGCCCGAGAACCTCAAGACCGGACACCGCGATCTCCTGCACCAGCTGACCGCCGCCCGCCCCGAGATGACCGACCTGGCCTCGGCCGTCCGGACTTTCGCCCAGCTTCTGCAGCCCCGGCCCGAGAACGTCGACGCGCTCGATCACTGGATCACCCAGGTCCGCATGGCTGACCTGCCGCACCTGCACCCGAGGCCTCGAGCGAGACCACTACGCCGTGATCGCCGCGGTCACACTTCCCTACAGCAATGGCCCCACCGAAGGCGTCAACACCAAAACCAAACGGATCGCACGCCAGATGCACGGACGCGCAGGCTTCAACCTCCTCCGCCACCGCATCCTCCTCGGATAGCGACACACTCCGTCACCACCGAATGCGAGACAGGGCCGTTAGTTTTACAGTCCCATCCACTCGGTGGTGCGCCCCCCTCCCACGAGTACACCGCGCGCGGATCCGCGCTCTCTACCACCCCCGCCGGACCCATGATCAAGTGGGAGACCGCCAATGGGTTCGGAGAAGTCATTGATGTTGGCCTGTTTTCTCTTCACGGGATTCGTCCTCGTCCTCTTCGCAGGCTCCCGCCTCCTGCCTGGCAGAGAGATCCCGGCTCCACCGCCGGAGGACGGCGGCAGGCCCTCCGCTTATCGTCTCAACGGGCAGTTGATCTTCTGGTTGTGCGTGGGGGCCGTGGTGGCGTGCTGGTGGTGGCAGCCGCATGCGCTCACCTGGCCGGCCCGGCACTGGACGGAACTGCTGGCGTCGGCGAACGTCTTCGCGTTCGCTGTCGCCGGGATCCTGTACGTGGACGGCCGGAGACGGGGGCGGTCCGGTGAGCGGCGGACGGGCCTGAGGCGGAAGGTCGAAGACTATTTCTACGGTGTGCGGCTGAATCCCGGGTGGGCCGGTGTGGACCTCAAATTCTTCTCCTACCGGCCCTCGCTCATCGGTCTGTTCGTGTTCAACGCGTCCACCGCAGTGACACAGTACGTGGACCAGGGATCGGTGAGCGGACGCATGATGATGTACCAGGCGTTCTTCTTCGTGTATCTCGCCAACTACTTTCAGTTCGAAGGCGGGATGCTGCACACCTGGGACATCGTCGCCGAGCGTTTCGGGTGGGCGCTGCTCTGGGGGGACTTCGTTCTCGTGCCCTTCTTCTACGGAGTAGCCGGCCGGAGTCTGGTGACGCTGCGGGAGCCTCTTCCCCCCTGGCAGGGAGTGATGTGCTGTGCCCTCTTCGCCTTCGGTTTCTGGCTTTTCCGGGGCGCGAACGATCAAAAGCACCGCTTCAAGGAGGACCGGTCGGCGAGAATCTGGGGGCGGCCCGCCAAGGCCCTCGACGACCGGCTCCTGGTCTCCGGATTCTGGGGCATCGGGCGGAAACTCAATTACACGGGCGAACTGATGGTGTACCTCAGCTGGACCCTGCTGTGCGGAACGGAGTCGGTGGGGCCGTATCTGCTTCCTGCCTGGCTGCTCGTCCTGTTCGTTCACCGGGCGCACCGTGACGACCGCCGCTGCCGCGCCAAGTACGGACCGCTGTGGGAGCAGTACTGTCGTCACGCCCGGTTCCGGATGTTCCCGTACATCTACTGAACCGGCCGGTTCAGGGCCGACGAGCCCTTGTCACGGCCCCAGCAGCGCCACCTTCCGCGCGGACTGCTGAGGCGGCACTCCGACGTGCGGCCCCCCCAGCCACAGCAGCCATTCCGCGAGCCCTCCGAGGGTCAGGGCGGAGTCGAGCACATCCTGGCTCTCGTCGCCGAATGCGCAGGCCACAGCGCCAGTGGCGATGGCGGCGAGCGAGCCGCCGAGGGCCGTCCTGCGGTGCTCCTCGAGTCCGAGCAACCGCAGCGTACGGGCACGTTCGCGCGGGTCCGCCCGCCAGAGGGCGAACAGCGACTGCCGTAGGGCGAGGGTCGCGCGGTCCTGGCCGGTGAAGACCCGGTGGAGGGCGGCTGCGACCCGCTCCGGCACGCGCGACTGCGCGGCACGCAGGCGGTTGTACGCCACAAGGGGGTCCAGAGGTGTGCGGGAGTACTGCGCCGCCAGGCACTCGGCGTCCAGGAACGCGCAGGTCATGCCCTGCGCCGCGAGCGGATGGCCGTGCCCTGCCGCATCGCCTACCAGGGCTACCCGCCCGCCGCCGAAGGACGACCGTCGGCGAAAGGAGTTGGCGGCCCACTGGAGGGGGCCGTGGCGCAGGTGGGAGCGCAGCGCGGCGCCCAGTTCCCCAGGCAGGTGCGGCGCATAGCCGTGCTCCAGGTAGCCCCGGATCTGGCGCGGCCCCGGTCGGCTGAGCGGGACATCGAGGGTGACGCGGACCAGATCGGGGGCGGTGCGGTAGGCCAGAGCGGGACCCGGGCCGCCCAGGAAGATGTGCCCGAACCCCTCCAGGGGCAGGGTGATGTGGCGCAGGGCCAGGCCGGCCATGTGGGACAGGGTGGCGGGTCCGCGGGTCTGGGCCCGCACCGCCCGCCGTACGGCCGAGTTCCGTCCGTCAGCGCCCACCACCAGATCCGCGATGAGCGGCCCTTCGTCGGTACGGCATTCCCCGTTCTCCGTGAGGGTGACGAGTCGCTGCCCTCCCTTTACTTCAATATTCGGCCGCTGCGCAAGGGCGCATTGCAGCTGTTGGGTGAAAAGGTGGTGCGGAGCTGTTACGGCCGTACCCTGGGCGTAGCGGAGAGGGATGGGTGCTTCTTTGCGACCCGGGTGAAGTACGAAGCCCAGATGGTGAATGAAGTCGGGCGGGCGCAGCTCAACTCCCAGGCGTGTCAGTACATTTACGCCCTCGGGGTGCAGCCATTCTCCGGAAAATCGGCCCCTCCGCTCCATATGTGGTTCGAAGACCTGTACCCGTGCCCCGTTGCGTTCCAATGCCAGGGCTGCCGCACAGCCACCGGGACCCGCACCTACTACCACAACTTCCGCAACTTCCGTTTCCTTCATGCCTTTCTCTTCCTCTCCCGTCCTTCGTTCGAGTGGAGAATTCTGGCGAGAATGCCGATCGAGTCGCTCACTGAATACAGTTAAGAACATAGCGGCAGTTGGCTAGGGTCATCCGAAGCCCCCCTCGCATGAGGAGACGTTGGTGAATCCGCAGGCTTCAGCGGCAAATTGAGGGAGACGGATCATGTTCTTGGTGACAGGCGCGAGCGGGCACCTGGGGGCGAATCTCGTGCGGCGCCTGCTCAGCGACGGCCATGAGGTTCGCGTTCTCGTGCGCCGCCCGGGGACGGACGCTGATGCGATGGCCGGGCTCCCCGTCCATCGCGCGGTCGGCGACGTGCGCGACGTATCGGCTGTCACGGCCGCGATGGCGGGTTGTACGGGCGTCTTCCACTGCGCGGCGCGCATCTCGACCTCCGCCCGCGGGCGGCGCGGCATCTATGAGGTCAATGTCCTCGGCACGCGCAATGTCTTGCAGGCCGCGCGCCAAGAGGGCGTGCGCAGGGTGGTGGTGACCGGGTCGTTCAGTGCGACCGGCCCGGTCGCCGGGCGGCCCAGCACGGAGGCCGACCTGCACTATCCCTTCGAGAAGCACACGCCTTATGCGCGCAGCAAGGTGCTGGTCGAGCACGAGTGCCACAGGGCCGCGGCCCAGGGCCTCGAGGTGGTGATCGCCGTATCGACGGCGATCATCGGCCCGCACGACTACGGCCCTTCCCGCATGGGGCGGGTCCTGCTCGACCAGGCCCACGGGCGGCTCTTCGCCTACATCCCCGGCGGCTTCGAGTTCGTCTCCGTCCAGGATCTGGTGCATGGCCATCTCCTCGCGATGGAGCGCGGCCGCTCCGGGCACAAGTACCTGCTGTCCACCGGCTTCCACACGGTGGACGAGTTGATGGACTTGTATGCGCAGGTCACCGGGCATCCGAAGCCTCGGGTCCGGATGCCCCCGCGTGCCATGGGGGCGCTGGCCCTGCTGGCCGAGGGCCCGCGTGCGATCCTCACACCGCACCGAGACGCACGCTTCACTCCTGCGGCCGTGCGGTTCCTGCGCTCCGAGCGCCGTGCGGACTGCTCGCTGAGCCGGGATACCCTGGGCTATCGCCCCACCGACATCGCAGGCGCGGTCGAGCAGGCGTACCGCTGCTTCGTGGACCGGGGCCTGGTCGACCGACGCCGTACTTCGCACCCCACGGCGGCCCGCGGTGCCGCACCGGCCGGAAAGGCGGTCGGCCGGTGACGGCCGGACCCTTCGAGGCCGACCAGTGTGGTGTCCCGGCGCCCCGACTGCCGGGCCGTCAGCTGCCCTGGCTCGGACCGGCGCGCGCATTCCAGCGGGACCCCATCGCCCTGCTGCGAGGCGCCCGCGAGCGGGTCGGCAACACCTTCGCCTTCCCTCTGCTGGGCCAGGACGTCGTCTTCACCAGCGGTCCCGAGGCCCAGGCCGCCGTCTTCGAGGCGGACGAGGCGATCCTCAGCCCCCGAGAGGCGTACCGCTTCATGACCCCGGTCTTTGGCCGGGGCGTCGCCTACGACGCAGCTCCCGAGGAGATGGACGCCCAGATCGGCCATCTGAGGCCCGCGCTCGGCTCGCGCCAACTCGATCAGTACGCCCACGTCATGGAGGACGAGGTCCGGGCCCGGCTGGCCCGCTGGCCCCGGTCCGGAGAGATCGACCTGATCACCGAGCTGAACCGGATGACGGTCTCGATCGCCACCCGCTGCCTGATCGGCGAGGAGTTCCACCAGCGCATGGGGCCCGAACTGCCCCGCCTCTACTACGAGTTGGAGAGCGGCATCCGGCTCGCGGGCGTCCTTAACGCGCGCGTGCCGATCCCACCATTCCGGCGCCGCGACCGCGCCCGGACAGCCATCGCCCGCGCGATCGCCGACGTGATCGCCGAACGCCGCGGCCGCCCCCCGGAGCCACACCCGGCCGAGGGCCGCGACATGCTGGCCGCACTCCTTGCGGCCCGCACCCCCGACGGCGCACCGCTGCCCGACGACATCGTCATCGGCACCCTGATCACCATGATCTTCGCCGGTCAGCACACCAGCACCGTGCTCGCCACCTGGACCGGCGTCCTGCTCCTGGGCAACCCCGAGTACGTACCGGAACTGCTGGCCGAACAGCAAGAGGTGTGCGGACAGGACCCCCGGCTCAGCACCCGGACACTGCACCGCATGGAGTTTCTGGAGCGCTGCGTCCGCGAGGCCGAGCGCCTGCATCCCCCACTCATCCTGCTGATGCGCAAAGCCCTGCGGGGCATCACCCTCGACGGCTACCACGTACCGGCCGGCGCACTGGTCATGATCTCGCCCGCCGTCTCGCACCGGATGGCCGAGGTCTTCCGCGAACCGGACCGCTTCGACCCATCCCGGTACGCGGACGACCGTAGCGAGCACCGGCACCCCTACAGCCTCATCGGCTTCGGCGGCGGGAAACGCCGCTGCATCGGCCAGGCCTTCGCCTACCTCCAGGTCAAGTCGATCTGGAGCGTACTGCTCCGCGAAGTCGACCTGAAGCCCGCCAAGTCCAGTTACCGGCCGGACTACTCCACCTTCATCCCGGCCCCGGCCGCTCCCTGCACCGTGCGATACCGCAAACGACCCGCCCCCGGACCGGAGTGACCGTGAGCACCGAACCCCCGCATTCCCGCACGTCGCACCACCGCCCCATCGACCCGCCGTCGTTCGCCGAGGCCCGCAGCAAGCGGGCCAAGGTGCGGTCGGCGGGCATGGATCCGGACTACTGGTACCCGGTGGGGTACGACGCCGCCTTGCCGGCGGGCAAGACCCTGGCCACCCGCTTCTGGGGGCATCCCGTCGTGGTCTATCGGGGCACGGACGGGGACCTGCACGCGCTGGAGGACCGCTGTGCCCACCGCCAGCTGAAGCTGTCCGGCGGCGAGGTCAACGGCTGCCACCTCACCTGCACTTACCACGGCTGGACCTACGACGGCGCGGGCCATGTCGTGCACTACGCCCACGACCTCTTCGGCCGCGCCCAGCCCGAGGTCAAGGTGGCCGCCTACCCGGTGACCAGCCGGCACGGCCTGATCTGGATCTTCCCGGGCGATCCCGCGCTGGCCGACTCCCGTCCCATCCCGGACATCCCCGAACTGGAGGGCGGCAGGCCCTGGGCCCGCCTCGACGCCTCGTACACCTGGGCGGCCCACCACTCGATGATCATCGACAATGTCAGCGACTTCACCCACGCCTATCTGCACCGCCGCTTCCGCCCGTTCTGGGATGCCAAGCTCGTGCGGCACGAGCTGATCGAGGACCGGGTGGAGCTCGCGTACGACACCTTCATCGGCGGCGGCAGGTTCACCTCACGCTTCGTGGACCGGCGCACGGTGGACACCACCTCCATCGAGCTCGCCTTCGACTACCCCTATCAGCGCTCGGACACCGGCGGCTCGATCAAGCACTGGTGCTTCGTGCTGCCCATGGACCGGCGTACGACCCGGGTGTTCTTCATCTTCTACTTCGACGCCCTGAAGGTTCCCGGTACGCGGTGGAAGGTGCCCCGCCGGCTCATGCCGCTGCTGATGCGGGCCGCCGGCGAGCTCGCCGTCCGTCCGCTGCTGCGGGAGGACGGCCAGGCGGTCGAGTCCGAGCAGCTCGGCTACGAGACCCACCACGCCGCCCCCATCGTCGAACTCAACCCCGCGGTGGGTCTCTTCCAGGACCTCACGATCCGCAAGTGGGAGGAATTCCTTGACCGAGACCGGCGCCGCCCGCGGCCCTCGCAAATCGCCGCCGCCGACGGACGCGTCCCTCCCGGCGAGCGCGTCGCTCCCGACGGACGCGTCCCACGGCCCCGCTGATCTCCGCGAGAGCCACCGGCGGGCGCTCGGCCATCTCCTGTCCCTGCAGCGGTCGGACGGCAGCTGGGAGGGAGAGATGGTGTGGAACACCATGATCCTTTCGCAGTACGTCATCGTGCACGAGCTGGTGGGCCGCCCCCTGCCGCCCGAGGACAAGGCCGCGGCCGTACGGCACTTCGAGGTCACGGTCACCCCCGAGGGCGGCTGGGGTTCCCACCCTGCCGACGGACCCTCGGTGTACTGCACCACGCTCGCCCACGTCGCCCTGCGCCTGCTCGGCCTGGATGCCGCCCACCCGCTGTGCGCGGGAGCCACCGGCTGGCTGCACTCCCAGCCCGGTGCCGCCCGTGCCATCCCCACCTGGGGCAAGCTCTGGCTGGCCGTCCTCGGCCTGTACGACTATCGGGCGGTCAACCCCCTGCCGCCGGAGCTGTTCCTGCTGCCGCGCCGCCTCCCGTTCCACCCGGACCGTCTCTACTGCCACACCCGCACCATCTACCAGGCCATGGCCTATCTCTACGGTGCACGCGTACGCATCCGTCCGGGCATCGCCACCGAGCTGGAGCGCGAGCTGTTCACCGGCGGGCCCCCGACCGCGGCGGATCGCACCGTGCTCGGACCGGACGCCCTGTTTCCGCCAACCCCTGTGCTGCGCCTGCTCTTCGCGCTCCTGACCCGCTACGAACGCGCCCCGCTCCGCACCGTCCGATCCCGCGCCCTGCGCCGCTGCCTGCGCCGCGTCGTACACGAACAGCGGGTGACCGGCCAGGCAGGCCTGTCACCCGTGAGCTCCCTGCTGAACGTCCTGGTTCTGCATGCCTCCGGCGCCGCTCCGGAGCAAGTCGACCTCGCGTTGGCCGGGTTGGAACGCTGGCGCTGGCAGGACGAGGAGCGGGGCCTGCGCCTGGTGGGCGCCCGCTCCCATTCCTGGGACACCGCCTTCGCGGTGGAGGCCCTGCTCGCCGGGGGCCGGCCCGCGATGGACCGGCGTTCCGAGCAGCCCGGGGGCCAACCACCCGGTCTCGCAGCCGCGTTGAGCTCCGCCTGCCGGTTCCTCGTCCGCGTCCAGCTCACCGCCGATGTACCGCAGGCCGAAGTCACGGCCCGGGCGCCCGCCGCGGGCGGCTGGTGCTTCTCCGAGGGAAACCACCTCTGGCCGGTGAGCGACTGCACCGCCGAGGCGGCCGCCGCCCTGCTGCACGCCGTCGACAAGGGCCCACACCCCGAGCGGCCCCGCCTCTCTCCGGGCCGGACGGCGCAGGCGGCACGGTTCCTGCTGCACCGGCAGAACCGCGACGGTGGCTTCAGCACATACGAGCCGCGCCGCGGCCCGAGGGCGCTGGAGCGGCTCAACCCGGCCGAGATGTTCACCAACTGTGTCGTGGAGGACTCCTACATCGAGTGCACCGGCTCCGCCCTGGTGGCTTTCTCCGCACTGTGCGCCCACCAGCCGGTGGGGGAGCGACGCACCCTCGACCGCGCCGCCCGACGGGCCACCCGCTTCCTGCTGCGCAGCCAACTGCCGGACGGCTCATGGCCGGCGGCCTGGGGCGTGTACCGCATCTACGGCACGTACTTCGCGGTACGCGGCCTGCGCGCGGCCGGACTGCCGCCGGATCACCCCGCGCTGCGGCGGGCGGCGGTCTGGCTGGAGTCGGTGCAGCGCGGTGACGGCGGCTGGGGCGAGCACCACCGCGGCTGTCTGGAGCGGCGCTACGTCGAGGACGAGGCGAGTCACCCGGTGCAGACGGCCTGGGCCCTCCTTGCCCTGCTCGACCTGCGCGAGGCCGGAACGCCGGCCGTCGAAGGCGGTGTGCGCTGGCTGCAGAGGCATCAACAGCCCGACGGCAGCTGGCGGCAGGACGCACCGGCGGGTGTCTTCTTCGGCTCCGCGATGCTCGACTACCGCCTGTACGCGGCGTACTTCCCGCTCTGGGCACTGGGCCGCCGACTGTCCGCCGACCACCGGGACACGCCGTGAAAGCGCCGCCGACGGCTGCCCCGGTGCCGAACCCCCGTAAAATGTTCCTGCTGGCCCAGGTCAGGGAGTACCACCTGGTGGACGCCGGGGACCCTGGGCAGGCCGTCGCCCGCGGACTCGGCGCCTGCGGTGGCCTGATCACCTCCGCCGCAGCAATCCTGATCGTCTCGTTCGCCGCCTTCACGACGTCCGCCTCTCCACCGGTCCGGATGATGTCCGCCGCCCTGGCCGTGACGCTGGCGCTCGACGCGCCCCTCGTACGGGGCCTGCTGGCACCCGCCTTGATGCGGCTGGCCGGGAAATGGAACTGGTGGGCCCAGGGCCCTCTGCGCCGCGTATCCACCGTGCCGCACAACAAGCTGCGGTCAGGGCCGCTGCCCCACGCCGAAGCACCCCGATGACGCTCACCCGTGACTCGCCAGAACTCGACGCAGCTTGACGGACGGAGGACATGCAGTGCGGCAACGGATCGCGATCGTCGGTGCGGGAGTGGCCGGACTGGGAGCCGCCTGGGCGCTCAGCAGGCACCCGGACCGCTACGACATCCAGGTGTACGAGCGGGGCCCCACGGTGGGTGGGAACGCCCAGACATGCGACTTCCCCCAGAAGAGCGGCGGTACGGTCCCCGCCGACATCGCCGTCACTGCCTTCATCCCCTCCGTCTACCAGAACTACGTGGCCCTGCTCGACCGCCTCGGTATCGCCACCGTCCCCAACCGGTTCAGTTATGTCGTCCACCACGGTGACGACGTCTACGCCCACGATGCCGACACGGCGCTGCGCCGCAAGCTCTCCGGGGACATTGCCCGCTTCCGTCGTATGCTGCGCACCATCGGCAGGCTCAATGTGCTGAACAAACGCCCCTCCCTGACGACCGCGGCCCTCAACCCCTTCAACTACCTGAGCATGCGCCGCGCCCTCGACCTGTGGGGCGTCTCCCAGGAGTTCCGCTACAAGATCCTCAAGCCGCTGTTCGTGAACTTCGTCCTCACGTCGGGCGTCTTCGACATGCCCGCCTCGATGTTCGTCCGCTACATGGACTTCTTCGACGTCGAGCGCAGTTCGCCGATGGTCACCTGGGAGGGCGGCACCCGCGCCATCTACACCCGGCTCACGGCGGACTTCACCGATCGCATCCACCTGGAGCGACCCGTCGCCCGGGTCGTTCGCCGGGCCGGCAGCGTGCTGGTGCGGGATGAGCAGGGCACCGAGGAGCAGTTCGACCACGTGATCCTGGCCTGCAACGCCAATCACGCCCTGGCGCTGCTGCACCCGCCCAGCACCCTCGAACGCCGCCTCCTGGGGGCGGTGCGCTACGACTCCGGGCTGCACCGGGAGGCCGTCGTGCACACCGACGCCTCGCTGTTGCCCGAGGACGAGTTGCGCGTCCGCGACACCCGCTCCACGTACGTACGCCAATATGGCACCCGACCGGACAACTACGAGATCACGTACCTCATGCACAACCAGCAGCCGTGGGGCGACGGGGCCGCCTCGCCCTGCCTGGTCACCTACAACGCCGAGCGCCCGCCCCCTGCGGACCGCACGCTCGGACGCCACCACTTCCAGCACGTCACGCACGACCTCCGGCACACCGTTGCCCTGCACGCCCTCCTGCCCCTGCTCCAGGGACGCCGGCACACTTGGCACTGCGGTGCCCACACCACCGTCAACAGCCAGGAGCACTCGTTCCTTTCCGGGCTCGCGGTGGCCCGTCAGCTCGGCGCGGACTACCCGTTCGCGGGAAACCGGGAGGCCACCCGCTGGTTCGACTTCTACGGCCGTATGTGCCTGGGCCCCCGCTTCCGCACGGTCGGCTGACCACCGGCTACCGAACTCTCCACAGCTCGCATAAGGAGGTCGACTCTTGAGCCGAGATCAGGACGGGATCGCACCGGGAGCCCGGGACGACCGTCTCACCATCGTGTACTTGTGTTTCTCCGTGGTGGCTGCGTTCACCCTGGAGCTCTACTTCATCCTGAACTTCCGGGTGATCCACGAGAAGCGGGACGTGTTCGCGGCCCTGTTCCGTATTTACGGTGCGGGTGACAGTGCCTATGCCGGAAAGGGGGACATCTACTTTCCCTTTGCGCTGGAATCCCTGAACGTCTGTGTCACCCAGCTCCTCAACCTGGCCCTGATCTGGGCCATCAGACGACAGCAGCCCTGGCGCCATCCGCTGCAGCTCACCGTGGCCTCCTACCTCGCGTACTCCGTCGTCCTCTACCTCTGGAAGGCGCATGTGAGCGGCTATCCGGGCATGGCGGAGCACAACGCGTGGGGGTTCTTCATCTTCTACGTTCCCAACCTGCCCTGGCTCGTGGGCAATTTCCTGATGGGCTGGGCGTCATTCCGGGCCATCTCCGCACTCCATCGTTCACAGGTAGGCCTGAGTACTGCAGTATCCGGGACGGAAAGGGAAGGCATCCGATGACGGAAAAGACTCCGTTCGAGCGCTACCAGGAACTCGCCACGAACGGCGACGCGATCCGGCGCACACAGAACCACGACCTGGTGACGACCTACTACGACCTGGTGACCGACGTTTTTGTGTCCGGCTGGGGCGAATCGCATCACTTCGCGGCCATGGAGCCCAACGAGAAGACGGCCGACCGATCCGTGGTGGAGCGCCAGCAGTACCTCGCCCGGCGCGCCGGACTGAATCCCGCGATGGCGGTGCTCGATGTGGGCAGCGGCGTGGGCGGTCCGGCGCTCAACATCGCCGAATTCTCCGGCGCTCGGGTGACCGGGGTCGACCTCAGCCCCAAACGAGTCGAGCTCGCCAGAGAGCGGGCGGACGCTCGTGGTCTGGCCGGGCAGACCGAGTTCCTGGTGGGCGACGCCATGGCCCTGCCCTTCGAGGGGCCCCTATTCGATGTCGTCTACGCCTTCGAAGCGCTCTGCCACACAGCGGACAGGGGCACCGTGCACAAGGAGCTTGCCCGCGTCCTCAAACCCGGCGGACGCACGATCGGCTACGAATGGCTGGCCAGGGACGGGCTGACCCTCGAGCAGGTGAACACCCTGATCGAGCCCATCTGCCGGGCCCACGGCTTGCCCCTTCTCGCCACCTCCAGCGAGCTGGAACAGCAGTTGTGCGACGCCGGGTTCACCGACATCGTCGTCGGCGATCCGGAGGCCACCGGGAACCTCGCGCACACCTGGGACTTCCTGGACCGGACGGCCGCCGCCGGCGAAGCCTCCGATAGATCGCCCGTCATGGGCCTGCTCTGCCAGGGGGCTCGCGCACTCACCCGTGCGGCCAGAGAGGGCGCCTTCCTCATCGAGTTCTGGGAGGCTCGCAAACCCGCGGCCCCCACAACATAGGGAGCTCAGCGATCCTCACGGGCGTTGCCCGTCACCGGAGGAGCCACTCACGTCCGCCTTGCGTGCCTCGCCGGGACCGTAGACGCCACACCCCACGACCGCGACCTGGGTCCCGGACTCTGGCAGGCCAACCATGCCCCAGCCCGTCGGGGGGGCCTCTATGTCCTTCGTCAAGTGAGGCGAGGCGTTCGGGGTTCGCAGAAGGTGCCGTCGCGGAGCATCGCGAAGAGCACGTTGATCCGTTGCCGGGCGAGGCGGAGTAGTGCCTGGGTGTGGGTCTTTCCTCTGGCTCGGCATTTGTCGTAGTAGGTGCGGGAGGCGGGGTCGTGCAGGGCGGCGAACGCGGACAGGAACATTGCGCGTTTCAGGACGCGGTTGCCGCCGCGGGGTGCGTGTTCGCCGTGGATCGAGGTGCCCGAGGACTTCGTGGTCGGCGCGAGGCCGGCGTAGGAGGCCAGGTGGGCGGAGGTGGGGAAGCTGGTGCCGTCGCCGACGGTGACCAGCAGCGTGGCGGCGGTCCTGACCGCGACCCCCGGCATCGAGGTCAGGACCTGCGAAAGAGGGTGCTGTTCCAGCAGGGCATTGATCTGCGCTTCCGTGGCCCGGCGTTGCTCGTGAACGGCGCCGAGCGAGCGAGCCAGCGACGGGATCACGATGTCGAGGGTGCCGGTGCCGGGAACGACGACGGTCTGCTCGTCGAGTGCATCGAAGACCTCGTCGATCAGCCGCGTTGCCATGCGTGGGGCCTTGGGCCGGATCACCTCAACCAGCCTGCGGCGTCCAGCTTTCCGCAGGGCGGCCGGGGATCCGTAGCGTTCCAGCAGCCAGGTGACGGCCTGGTGGTCGAGCCGGGGCCCGAGGACGCGCTCCAAACTGGGGTGGAACTGGGTGAGCAGGCCGCGGATGCGATTGCTGGTGCGGGTGGCCTCGGCGGCGAGGTCCTGGTCGAAGCCGACCAGCACCGTGAGTTCGGCGGTGATCTCGTCGGTCAGTTCCAGGGAGCGCAGGGTGTGCGGCATGGTGCGGGCGGCGTCCGCGATCACGGCCGCGTCGCGGGCGTCGGTCTTCGCCTCGCCCGGGTAGAGATCGGCGATCCGCCGCATCGACAGGCCGGGAAGATAGGCGACCTTGCAGCCTGCGTCGCGGGCGACGGTGAGCGGAAGGGCGCCGATCGAGGCGGGCTGGTCCACGATGACCAGAACGGTGCCGAACTTGTCGCGGAGCTTGTCGAAAACGGCCCGCAGTTTCGGTTCGGTGTTGGGCAGCTGCTTGTCGAAGACCTTGAGGCCTATTCACGGGGTGGTGCGGCCCGGATTCCTTGATCGTCAGGACGGCCCTGCTCGGTAGTCTGATGTCTACGACAACGTCAGAAGTGAA
>NZ_JBVIHP010000048.1:0-36783 GCF_055570235.1 Streptomyces sp. NPDC031274
GGGGGGGACACGGGCACGGAAGAGAAGGTGGGATACCTTTTTTGCGGGAGCGGGGGGAACCAGGACATCCTGGTCTTTTCCCCCCCACACCGGGGGGGGGGGGGGGGGCCCCCCCCCCCCCCCCCCCCCCCCCCCCCTCCGCGTATGAGCGAGCGAAGCGCCTAGCTCGCCGCGTCCTCCCGGCGTACCGACAGGAGGTCCTCCAGCTGCTCCTCGCGGGCCTGGGCCGCCACGAAGAGGAGTTCGTCGCCCGCCTCCAGGGAGTCGTCCGGGGTCGGCGCGAGGACGCGCGTGCCGCGGATGATCGTCACGAGCGAGGTGTCCTCGGGCCACTGGACGTCGCCGACCGTCGTGCCCGCGAGGGCCGACTCGGGCGGCAGGGTCAGCTCGACGAGGTTCGCGTCGCCGTGGCTGAAGCGGAGCAGCCGGACGAGATCGCCGACGCTGACGGCCTCCTCGACGAGCGCGGACATCAGGCGCGGGGTCGAGACCGCGACATCGACGCCCCAGGACTCGTTGAAGAGCCATTCGTTCTTGGGGTTGTTCACGCGGGCGACGACCCGGGGGACGCCGTACTCGGTCTTCGCGAGCAGCGAGACGACGAGGTTGACCTTGTCGTCGCCGGTCGCGGCGATCACCACGTTGCAGCGCTGGAGCGCGGCCTCGTCGAGCGAGGTGATCTCGCAGGCGTCGGCGAGCAGCCACTCGGCCTGCGGGACGCGCTCGACCGAGATGGCGGTCGGCGCCTTGTCGATGAGCAGAATCTCGTGCCCGTTCTCCAGGAGCTCACCGGCGATGGAACGTCCCACCGCGCCCGCTCCGGCAATGGCGACCCTCATCACTGACCGCCTTCTTCAGGGCCTTCGGCGAACGCCGCTTCGACCTTCTCGACCTCGTCGGTACGCATCATCACGTGCACCAGGTCGCCCTCCTGGAGCACCGTCTGGGAGGTCGGCAGGACCGCCTCGCCCAGCCGGGTGAGGAAGGCCACGCGGACGCCGGTCTCCTCCTGGAGCTCACTGATCTTGTGGCCGATCCAGGCCTCGGACGCGTGCACCTCGGCGAGCTGTACGCCGCCGGTGGGGTCGCGCCACAGCGGTTCGGCCCCGGAGGGCAGCAGCCTGCGCAGCATCTGGTCGGCGGTCCAGCGGACCGTGGCGACGGTGGGGATGCCCAGGCGCTGGTAGACCTCGGCGCGCCGCGGGTCGTAGATGCGGGCGGCGACGTTCTCGATGCCGAACATCTCGCGGGCCACGCGGGCAGCGATGATGTTCGAGTTGTCGCCGCTGCTGACCGCGGCGAAGGCGCCCGCGTCCTCGATGCCGGACTCGCGCAGGGTGTCCTGGTCGAAGCCGATACCGGTGACGCGGCGACCGCCGAAGCCGGAGCCCAGACGGCGGAAGGCGGTGGGGTCCTGGTCGATCACGGCGACCGTGTGCCCCTGTTGTTCCAGGGTTTGCGCGAGAGCCGATCCGACTCTCCCGCAGCCCATGATGACGATGTGCACGCCCGTCCTTCCGGCTGTGTCAATACTTTTTGCTCAGGCTGAACGGTAAAAGCGTCTCAGACCGACGCCCAAGCTACACACGCACGGTCCGTGGAGGGCACCCCCGTGCACCTGCCGGTACGCAGTCTTTGCCGCTGACTCAGTCCACGCTGCGCAGCAGGCCCTCGACGGACTTCAGCCGGTAGCCCATCTCGACGAGCTGCAGCCGCGCCGCCTCTTGCTCGGACCTGGCGCGCTCGACCACGTCGCGGTACTGCTCCATCGCCTCGGCGTACTGGCGGTCGCGCTCGCGGTTGCGCTGCGTCTGGAAGTACGCGACTGCCACGATCGCGCCGGCGAGTATCAGGAAGAAGGCGACCGGGATGATCACGTCGTCCATTAAGACCCCTCTGGTGAGTGCTGCTGCCCTGCCTCGTCCGACGCGTCCTGCCGGACGGCCGCGAGGATCGTGTCCACGTTCAGTCGCACGTCGAACGGCGCCAGTTCGAAGTACTTGAGCGCCTTGCCGTCGTCGGAGAGCTCCAGGCGGCCGACGACGAGACCGGCCTTCTCCAGACGTTCGAGGTGCATGTAGAGCAGGGGCCGGGAGACGCCGAGCCGCCGCGCCAGTTCGCTGACGTACAGCTGTCCCGGGGCGAGCTCGGTGATGATCCGGATCCGCTGGGCATGGCCGACGGCGGAGAGGAAGGCGAGCAGCTCTTCGCTGTCCATGACCCGCCTTTTCGCTCGTCTTCTCGCTGGTCCCGAAACCTGCCGACCGTCTTCTCGCCGGTCCCGAAACCTGTCGACCGAACGCTGTCGACCGAAACCTGTCAGCCAAGACTTACGCATGACGGGATCCACTGTCAATCCGCTTACCCCTAGCCATTAATGACAGTTGACGGTTCATTCCTTCACCTGTCAGTCTCAACTTACACATGAAGGCCAGGAGATGACGAAGGGGCGGGGATGGTCATGGGGAAGCGATCGGTCACGGTGCGCGTGGCGAGATGGAGTGCGCTGCATCCGGGGCGGGCGGTCATCGGGTGGCTGGTGTTCGTGGTGCTCTGCCTGGGGGGCGGGATGGCCGCCGGCATGAACAACGCGACATCGGAGGACTTCCGCGTCGGGGAAGCGGGGCGCGCCGAGGCTCTGGCGACCGAGGGCGGCGTGCAGCTGCGGTCCACGGAGCAGGTGCTGATCCGCGCGGAGTCGGGGCCGCTCGACGAGGCGGCCGCCGATGCCGCCGTCAAGGACGTCACCGCCCGGATGAAGTCGCTGTCCGAGGTCGCCTCGGTGGCGGCGCCGGTGAAGTCGGCCGACGGACGGGTCCTGCGGGTCCAGGTGGAGCTGAACGGCTCCGAGCAAGAGGATCAGGAGAACGTCCCCCCGCTCCAGGCCCAGACCGAGGAGGCCGCGAAGGTCCACCCGGACCTGGTGATCGAGGAGACCGGTGACGCCTCCGTGAGCAAGGGCGTCGACGACCAGCGCGACAAGGACCTGCAGTTCTCCGAGGCAATCACGCTGCCCGCCACGCTGATCACGCTGGCTCTGGTGTTCGGCTCGGTGGTCATGGTCGGCGTACCGCTGCTGCTCGCGGTGACCTCGATCATGGCGACGATGGGCCTGGCGATGCTGGCCTCGCACCTGCTGCCCGACACCGGCGTGGGGATGAGCATGATCCTGCTCATCGGCATGGCCGTCGGAGTCGACTACACGCTCTTCTATCTCAAGCGCGAACGCGAGGAGCGGGCCCGCGCGGGCGGCCGTCTCACCTCCGAAGCCCTGGTCGAGGCCGCCGCCGCGACGGCGGGCCGTGCCATCGTGGTCTCCGGACTCGCCGTGATCGTCTCCACCACCGCGCTCTTCCTGGCGCGTGACGTCATCTTCGACTCCCTTGCCACCGGCACCATCCTGGTCGTCGCCGTCGCCGTGGTCAGCTCGGTGACGGTGCTGCCCGCGCTCCTGGTCAAGCTCGGCCGCCGTACCGAACGCCGTACCGAGCGCCGTGCCGCCAAGCGGCTCGCGCAGGGCAAGCCGGTCCGCGGGACGTACGGCGAGAAGAAGCCGGGCCGCGCCTGGAACGTGCTGCTCGCGCCCGCTCGCAAGCGTCCCGCGCTCACCCTGTGCCTTTCGGTGCTCGTCATGCTGGGGCTCGCGCTGCCCGCCCTGAACATGAACCTCAAGAACCCCGCGCGGGACAGCTTCTCGCGCGACATCGAGGCGATGAAGGGGTACGACCGGCTGCTCGAAGCCTTCCCGGAGCAGCGCGTCAGGCACCTGGTCGTGGTGCGGGCCGAGGCATCGCGGGCCGCCGACGTGCGGCAGGCCCTGACGGACCTTGACCGCGGGGCGAAATCCGACCCGCTCTTCTCGCACCCCTCCGGCGCTCCGCTCCTGCGCTCCTCGCAGGACCGCAGGACCACCACCCTGGAGCTGAACGCCCCGCACCCGACGTACTCGGAGAAGGCCGAGGAGTCCCTCGACCACCTCCGCGACGACTACGTCCCCGCGACCGTCGGCAAGCTGCCCGGCGTCGAGACCGCGGTCACCGGAGAGGTGCCGCGCGGCACCGACTACGTAGAACACCAGAACCAGAAGCTGCCGCTCGTCCTGGGCTTCCTGCTCCTGATGACCTTCGCCATGACGGTCTTCGCGTTCCGCTCCGTCGTCCTGGGGCTGCTCGGCATCGTGCTCAACCTGCTCTCCGCCGCGTCCGCGCTCGGGCTGCTCGTCCTGGTCTTCCAGGGGGAGTGGGCCGAGGAACTGCTCTCGTTCATCTCGCTCGGCGGGATCTCCTCGCGGGTTCCGCTCTTCCTCTTCGTGATCCTCTTCGGGCTCTCGATGGACTACCAGGTGTTCGTGGTCAGCCGGATCCGGGAGGCCGCGCTGAACGGCGTGCCCACCCGGCAGGCCGTCATCCAGGGCATCAGCTCGTCGGCCAAGGTCGTCACCAGCGCCGCGATCGTCATGGTCACGGTCTTCGCGAGCTTCGTGATGCTGCACATCCTGGAGATGAAGCAGATGGGCTTCGTCCTGGCGGCGGCCGTTCTGCTCGACGCGGTGGTGATTCGCATCATGATCCTGCCGTCGGCGCTGCTGCTGCTCGGCCGCGCCACCTGGTGGCCGTCCCGCGCGATCCGCCGCGCCGAGGAACGAGTGGCCGGGCGCCATGGGACGTACAGGACGCAGGATGCACAGGAGACGGGGGAGGCACCGGACGTACCGGAGACCACCGATGAGCGTCCGCTTTCCGGGCATCGGGCGGAGCCCCGGACGGCGCGTCGTGGCTAACCCGAGCAGTTAGGGGGTGGTGGGTGGGCGGGCACCCATTCGAACGCTTACGATCCTCTGCGTGTCCAAACTGACCGACGTGCCCAAACGGATCCTCATCGGGCGCGCACTGCGCAGCGACCGGCTCGGAGAAACCCTCCTGCCGAAGCGCATCGCTCTACCCGTGTTCGCGTCCGACCCGCTCTCCTCCGTGGCCTACGCCCCGGGAGAAGTGCTCCTCGTCCTCTCGATCGCGGGTGTGTCGGCGTACCACTTCAGCCCCTGGATCGCCGTCGCGGTCGTGGTGCTGATGTTCACCGTCGTCGCGTCGTACCGGCAGAACGTGCACGCCTACCCGAGCGGTGGTGGCGACTACGAGGTCGCCAACACCAACCTCGGCCCCAAGGCCGGACTCACCGTCGCGAGCGCCCTGCTCGTCGACTACGTCCTGACCGTGGCGGTGTCGATCTCCTCGGGCATCGAGAACCTCGGCTCGGCGATTCCGTTCGTCGTCGAGCACAAGGTGCTCTGTGCCGTCGCCGTCATCGTGCTCCTCACGGTGATGAACCTGCGCGGCGTGAAGGAGTCGGGGAAGCTCTTCGCCATCCCGACCTACGTCTTCGTGGCAGGCGTCTTCATCATGATCGCCTGGGGAGCCTTCCGGGGCATCGTCCTCGACGAGACGATGAAGGCGCCCACCGCGGACTACGTGATCAAGCCCGAGCACCAAGGCCTCGCGGGCTTCGCGCTGGTCTTCCTGCTGCTTCGGGCCTTCTCCTCGGGCTGCGCGGCACTCACCGGCGTCGAGGCCATCAGCAACGGCGTCCCAGCCTTCCGCAAGCCCAAGAGCAAGAACGCGGCGAGCACCCTGGCCCTGATGGGCGCCCTGGCCGTGACCATGTTCTGCGGCATCATCGCGCTCGCCATGACGACCAAGGTCCGTATGGCGGAGTACCCGGGCAAGGACCTCTTCCACAACGGCGTGCCGGTCGGCGCCGACTACGTACAGAACCCGGTGATCTCCCAGGTCGCCGAGGCCGTCTTCGGCAACGGCAGCTTCCTCTTCATCGTCCTTGCCGCCGCCACGGCCCTCGTCCTCTTCCTCGCGGCCAACACGGCGTACAACGGCTTCCCGCTGCTCGGCTCGATCCTGGCGCAGGACCGGTACCTGCCGCGTCAGCTGCACACCCGCGGTGACCGGCTCGCGTTCTCCAACGGCATCGTGCTGCTCGCGGGCGCCGCGGCGCTGCTTGTCGTCATCTACGGCGCGGACTCGACCCGTCTGATCCAGCTCTACATCGTCGGCGTCTTCGTCTCCTTCACGCTCAGCCAGATCGGCATGGTCCGGCACTGGAACCGCCATCTGCGCAAGGAGAAGGACCAGGCCAAGCGCCGCCACATGATCCGCTCGCGGGCGATCAACACCTTCGGCGCCTTCTTCACGGGCATGGTCCTGGTCGTCGTACTCGTCACGAAGTTCACGCACGGCGCGTGGGTCGCCCTGCTCGGCATGTGCATCTTCTACGCGACGATGTCCGCGATCCGCCGCCACTACGACCGCGTCGCCGAGGAGATCGCCGCTCCGGACACCCCGTCCGACGACAGCGTGCGCCCCTCGCGCGTGCACTCCATCGTCCTGGTCTCCAAGATCCACCGCCCGACGCTGCGCGCCCTTGCCTACGCCAAGCTGATGCGCTCGGACACACTCGAAGCGCTGAGCATCAACGTCGACGCGGCGGAGACCAAGGCCCTCAGGGCCGAGTGGGAGCGGCGCGGCATCCATGTCCCGCTGAAGATTCTCGACTCGCCCTACCGCGAGATCACCCGGCCGATCATCGAGTACGTCAAGGGCCTGCGCAAGGAGAGCCCGCGCGACGTGGTCAGCGTGATCATCCCGGAGTACGTGGTGGGCCACTGGTACGAGCATCTGCTGCACAACCAGAGCGCGCTCCGGCTCAAGGGCCGTCTGCTCTTCACTCCCGGCGTGATGGTCACATCCGTCCCCTACCAGCTCGACTCCTCCGAGGCTGCGAAGAAGCGGGCCAGGAAGCGGTCGGAGTGGAACGCGCCGGGTGCGGTGCGGCGGGGCCCGGTGGAGAAGCGCGCGAAGGAGCCGAGCAACGGCAATGGCGGCGGGAACGGCAGCAAGGGCTGACCCGGGCCCGGGCTCTTGGTGAGCGGCCGGACAACACCCACGTAGACTGGTGGGCTGTTGTCCGGCCGTTCCCTTCGGCCGATGCCCCCTTACGTTGTGGAGTCACCCCGCCATGCAGGCAGAACCGAAGAAATCGCAGGCGGGGAACTCGAAGGAGGGCTCGCAGGCTGCCTCCCTCGTCGGGCAGGAGTACGAGGTCGAGGTGGGCCCCGTCGCGCACGGCGGCCACTGCGTCGCCCGCACGGCCGAGGGCAGGGTGCTGTTCGTCCGGCACACGCTCCCCGGCGAGAAGGTCATCGCGCGCGTGACCGACGGTGACGAGGAGTCCCGCTTCCTGCGCGCGGACGCGGTGACGGTCCTCGACCCCTCCAAGGACCGCGTCGAGGCACCCTGCCCGTACGCGGGCCCCGGCCGCTGCGGCGGCTGCGACTGGCAGCACGCGAAGCCGGGCGCGCAGCGCCGCCTCAAGGGCGAGGTCATCACCGAGCAGCTCCAGCGCCTGGCGGGCCTCACCCCCGAGGAGGCGGGCTGGGACGGCACGGTCGTACCGGCGGAGGGCGACAAGCTGCCTTCGGGCGAGGTCCCGGCCTGGCGCACGCGCGTCCAGTATGCGGTCGACCCCGACGGCAACGCGGGTCTGCGCCGCCACCGCTCGCACGAGGTCGAGCCCGTCGAGCACTGCATGATCGCCGCCCCCGGGGTCTCCGAGCTGGGCATCGAGAAGCACGACTGGTCCGGCATGGAGTCGGTGGAGGCGATCGCGGCGACAGGCTCCCAGGACCGCCAGGTCATCCTGGAACCGAAGCCGGGCGCACGCCTGCCCCTCGTCGAACTGGACAAGCCGGTCTCGGTCCTCCGCATCGCCGAGCAGGACGGCGGCGTCCACCGCGTCCACGGCCGCCCCTTCGTCCGCGAGCGCGCCGACGGCCGCACGTACCGCGTCGGCAACGGCGGATTCTGGCAGGTCCACCCGAAGGCCGCGGAGACCCTGATGCTCGCGGTCATGCAGGGCCTGACGCCCCGCAAGGGCGACACGGCCCTGGACCTCTACTGCGGCGTGGGCCTGTTCGCGGGCGCGATCGCCGACCGGGTCGGTGACAAGGGCGCGGTCCTCGGCATCGAGTCCGGCAAGCGAGCGGTCGAGGACGCCCGCCACAACCTCGCCGCGTTCGACCGCGTCCGCATCGAACAGGGCAAGGTCGAGGCCACCCTGCCGCGCACCGGCATCACGGAGGTCGACCTGATCGTCCTGGACCCGCCGCGCGCGGGCGCGGGCAAGCAGACGGTCCGCCACTTGACCGGCCTCGGCGCACGACGGATCGCATACGTCGCGTGCGACCCGGCCGCGCTGGCACGGGACTTGGGGTACTTCCGGGAGGGTGGATACCGGGTGCGGTCGTTGCGGGCGTTTGATCTGTTTCCGATGACGCATCATGTGGAGTGCGTGGCGATTCTTGAGCCGGCGGCAAAAAGCTCCTGAACTGCAGGTTGTCGATGGGCATGATGAGCACTGTGGGTGCTGGGGGCGACCTCTTGACGCTGGAATGACGCTCATCTGAAGCTCGCCGAGCACTGTTCCTGACCGGCCGTCACCACCGGAGGGGCTGCTTCCTGAGCCGACTTGAGTACCCGGCTCAGGAGTCGACTTGCCAAGCCCCCTGCGGACACAGTTGCCCCGGGGCATGGCGTGGTGAAGACGTGCAGGTGCCGAACAGGTCCGAGAGGATGGACCGGACGGCTGCCCGGCTGGTGACGAACTCGGTGGCGCGACGGGGTGCCATACCGGCCGTGCGGTCCTCCCGTTCCTCGGTACTGAGCGCCCGACGGTCCTGGGGCCGGGGAGCGTCGGGAATTTCCCAGTGCCAGACGGCCGTGCCGCCTTCGAAGGTCACATCTGGCGCCCGCCCGGGATTCCGGGCCCGGCCGTCGGTGCGGGGGCGTAGAGGAGTCGGGAGGGGATGCGGGGCGTCTTCACTTGGTGCCGAACCACGTTTCGGCGAGCGAGTCGAGGGTGGGTTCGGGCGGTTCGGGCAGGTCTTTGAAGTACCGCGGCAGGTTGCTGTAGACGTGGAGCAGTGTGTGCGCGAGGAGTTCGTACGGGTCGAACTCGTGCCCGTACGCCTGCAGGACCCGTCCCAACAGGCGTGGGTCGCCGCAGGACACGTACAGGCCGACGCCGAACCGAAGGCTCTTCGCTTGTCGCTGCCGCTCTGCTGTCGACCGATCGACGATTCCCACAACCGTCCCCCTGGGATCGTTGAGGCCAAGTCGACCAGCCCGGCGCAGCTTGTGGCCATCGGGTACGTGGCCGTGGCGCGGCGTGCCGCAGGAGTCACCGGCCATCGTTCACTCCTAGGCATACATCAAATTGGTACATACGCTAACCTTGGTACATGTCCATGAAGCGAACCAACGTCTACGCCGATCCCGAGGACCTCGCCATCATCAAGGAGGCGGCCAAGCGGCGCGGCATCAGCGAGGCCGAGATCATCCGCCAGGGCATCCACCTCGCGGCCATGGCCAACCGCGTCTGGGACGAGCCCCTCTTCTCCCGCACCTTCGAGGGGGCAGGTCGTACCCCCAGCAAGCGCGAGGTGCGTGACACCGTGGCCGACGCCGTGCGCCGTGAGACCGGGAGCGGAACCGCCACGTGATCATCGTCATCGCGGACACGTCCGGGCTCCTCGCGGCGCTCGACTCCACCCACCCCGAGCATCAGGCGTCCAATGAAGCGATCATGGCCGCCGGTCTCCTGGTGATGTCACCTCTGCTGCTCGCGGAGATCGATCACGTGGCCACCCGAGAACTCGGTCGTGAAGCTGCGCTCAGCGCGGTAGACGACATCCGGAACTGGATGCGTCGCGGTCGAATCGTCATCCCCGAGATCACTGAGGATCACTTGGGGGTCGCCCAGTCCGTGCGGGCCCGCTACCGCGACCTCGACCTGGATCTGGCGGACGCCGTGAACGTGGCTCTCGCTGCCGACTACGACACCGATGCCGTTCTCACGCTCGACCGCCGCGACTTTCGCGCGGTACGCCCGTTGGGCCGCCACAAGGCGTTCCGGGTTCTCCCGGACGATCTTCCCCTCTGAAGCTGGCGGCACATGTCCGAGACGTCGTCCCCCATTGCGGTGGCGGGCGCGAGTCGGCTGCTGCGTGGAGCGGGGCAGGCTCATTGCTCAGATCTTGATCACGGTGACGCGCGTGCCGCACAGTGCGGCGATGTCCTCCGGGTCTGAGGTGAGGAGGGTGACGGGGCCGGGTGCGGAGAGGGCGGTGGCGGTGAGTATGGCGTCGATGGCGTACTTGTGCCCGTGCAGCCCGGCATCGGCCAGCAGTGTGCCGGCGTGGCGGGCGATCGGCTCGGTGACCGGCTCGACTACGAGGCGGGACAGCGTCCATTCCAGAGCCGGGCGGTTGATCCGGGGGTGGACCACCTCGACGAGGGTGGCCGCGGACGTGATCACCCGCAGGTCGTCGGCGCGGGCGAGGGCAAGCCACGCGGTGACGGTGCGGTCACGCAGTACGGCCTTGGCCAGCCCTTCGCTGTCCAGGACGAGGGTGCCGCCCGGCGCGAGGGCGGGGGAGCGGGTCACGCGGCATTCGTCCTGCCCTGCGTCTGCGCCTGGTGGAGCTGGTCGCGCAGAGCCTGGACTTCTTCATCGGTGATAGCGCCGTGTTCGGCCTCGGCGACGGTGATGAGTTCGTTGAGGTTGTCGCGTTCGATCTGGCGGGCGACGGCGGCTGCCACGTAGGCGGACAGGCCGGAAGGGCCGCCGCGAGCGCGGGCGGCTTCCGCGATGTCGCGGGGCATTGTGATCGAGTACTTGCCGGTAGCCTCACTCATGCTCCTTATCCTACCTCTCATCCCACCGGGTGTGGGCGACATAGGTCCTCGCGATCCCGGCGATGACTGGTCGTGGCACTGCCGCGATCGAGAAACTGATCACCGACGTGACGCGGGAGCCCTGCCGTGAAAGGGCTATGGCAGCCTCGGGAGGGGCTTTGAACTCCGCCCTCCCTCGCCCACGCCGTCGCCACGAACACCTGGAAATCCTCGAACCGCCCGCCCCGTCCTCACCGGGGCTCTCGCGCAGCTCACGACGGGGGTTCGACCGGCTCTTTGGCCTGGCGGCAGGAGTACGGTGAGGGCGAGGGCCTTTGGTGTGCCGGTGCACCGGAGCGCCTGCGTCCTCGCGATTCCCTCTCAAGGGGCAGCCCGGGACCCCGGCCGCGCCATTCGCACCGAGGTTCGAGGTGCCCCGCCATGACGCTCGTGTCTGACAGGACCGCGACGGCGACGCCGCCGACCCACGCTCCGTATGCGCAGAGCGAGTGCGACGGGACATCACCCTCCTTCAGGGAGTGTCGGCGCAACCTTCACGACGCCGGCCCCACCAGCGCCCGCCACGGTGCGGACCGCGGCCGCCAAGCGCCGTCGACGGCCCGGATCGCCGCCCGCCGGTACTGACGCTCTCCGCTGTTCTTGAGTCACACACGCTGACAGGAGCCTCATGGCTACCGCCCAGGCACTTCCGCTTCCCTCTCTGCCCCTTCTCCGTCTGTCCCTGGCGCCCGACGGCGTCCTGCCCCGGGCCATCGACGGCGCTTGGTGGCCGCGTTCGTTCGACGTCCTCACCGAACTGCCCCAGCTGTTGACCGGCCTGCCTCCCAACTGGGGTGACATCAGCAGCGTCACGGTCAACGGGGCGAAGTGGTCCGTCGTACCCGGCCGGATGCTCGTGGCCAACCAGGTCATACGACTGCACCGTGGTCCGACAGTGTCGGACCTGCACACCATCGTCCTGCTCAGCCCCGGCCGGGGGCGCTGGGACCTGCTGGTCGTGCCCCCGGACACACCGGCCGAAGAGGCGGCGCTGCTCATGTCGGGTGTCGCTGGCGCCCGCGTCTGATCCCTCGGAGGTCTCGGAGGTCTACGCCGCTCGACGTTGCTCGACGTCGCGGCTGTCGCGGCCGCGCGGGATGTGAGTTCCGGCGCAGACCGGAGACGCGCGGATGCTTCAAGCGGTGGTCGGGGCGATACGGCGTCGGCGCCCTCTTCCAGTCATCTCTGTCAGGTCTGTCCTGGCATGTCCTCGCAGACCACCGCGTTGCGCGGGCGCGCCCTCGCCGGATGCCGCAGAGCGCGTGTGGCGGGATGCCACTCCTGGCCGTGCGTCGGTTCGCGCAGTCGTGGTTTCGTTGGTCCAGCCGGGCCCGGGACGACTCGACGTACGCAGCACACCTCGTGTTGCGCGACGAGAGGACTCTGCGAATGCCTGCCTCATCGGCTCTCGTGCGCGGGTTGCTGAACGCCGCCTCCTGGCTGACCAGCCCGCTCACCCCGGACGACTATCTCGAACTGATGGACCCCCTGCTCGGTGCTCGGTCGCCGGTGGGGCGCGTGGCGGCGGTGAGCCCCGAGACGCCGGACGCCACCACCCTCACCCTCCGGCCCGGCCGGGGCTGGTCGGGGTACCGCGCGGGGCAATATCTACCGGTCGGCGTCGAGGTGGGCGGCGCATGGCATTGGCGCACGTACTCCCTCACCTCGGTGCCGGGCCAGGGGGACGGACTCCTGACGATCACCGTCAAGGCGGTGCCCGACGGTACGGTGTCCGCGCGGCTGGCCGGTCGGACCTCGCCGGGCACCGTCCTGCGACTTGGTCCGGCGCAAGGGGAGTTCGTTCTTCCGGACCCCCTCCCGCCCCGCATCCTGATGGTCACCGCGGGCAGCGGCATCACCCCGGTCATGGGCATGCTGCGTACGCTCATGCGTCAACGGCCGCCGCACCCCGATGTCGTGCTGGTGCACAGTGCGCCCTGCGCCCGGGACAGTATCTTCCGCTCTGAACTGGAAGCGGCCCGAAGGCAGTTGCCCTGGCTGGACTATTACGAGCACCACACTCGGCAGCACGGCAGGCTCGCCCCGGATGATCTGGAACGGCTCTGCCCGGACTGGCGGGAGCGCGAAACCTGGGCCTGCGGCCCGGCCGCCCTGCTCGGCACGGTGGAGGACCACTGGTCGCGGGCAGGCCTGGGCGGGCGCCTCCATGTGGAGCGCTTCCAGATCGCACCGGTCCCGCCTCCAGAGCTCGAAGACGCCTCCGGCTCCAGCTCCCGAGTGCTGTTCACTCGCACCGGTGCCGAGGCCGTGTCCGACGCCACGACACCGCTTCTCGTCGTGGGCGAGTCGGCGGGTGTGGCGATGCCGTACGGATGCCGACGCGGCATCTGCTTCGGCTGCCTCACCCCCCTGACGTACGGCCGCGTGCGTGACCTGCGTACCGGTGAAGTCCACGAACGGACCGGCCAGATGATCCAGACCTGTGTCTCGGCGGCCGCCGGACCGCTGGCCCTTGACGCCTAGCCACCAAGGAGTCCCCGTGACTGCGACCCCTCTCGCTTCCGTGGAGGCGGCCCCCGGCAAGCAACTCGGTGAGGAGCTGGACCGGATCCGCTCCGAGGTCATCGCCGCGCGCGGTGCCGACGACGCCCGCTACATCCGTACCGTGATCGCCGTTCAGCGCGGCCTGGAGGTGGGAGGCCGGGCAGCCCTGGCCGGCTCACTGTTCCCGCCCGCCTGGGCGACGGGTACGGCGATGCTCTCCGTCGCCAAGATCTTGGAGAACATGGAGCTCGGCCACAACATCCTGCACGGCCAGTGGGACTGGATGGGCGACCCGTCCATCCACTCGACGACCTGGGAGTGGGACTTCCTCACTCCCGCCGAGGCGTGGAAGCGCACCCACAACCACCAGCACCACACCTATACCAACGTCGTCGACCGCGACCGGGACCTCGGATATGCCGTCTTCCGGATGAGTGCCGACCAGCCCTGGCGTCCGCGTCATCTCGCACAGCCTCTCTACAACTTCGTGCTCGCCCCGTTCTTCGAGTGGGGCATCGCGCTGTACGACCTGGAGCCCGATACCGTCGCCGCCGGACGCAAGACGTGGCGCTCCTTCGCGGCCGACCTGGCCGGACTCGCCACCAAGGCCACCCGGCAGCTCGCCAAGGACTACGTGCTCTTCCCCCTCCTTGCGGGGCCCTCGGCCCTGCCGTGCCTGCTGGGCAACCTCACCGCCAACACCGTGCGCAACCTGTGGACCAACACCATCATCTTCTGCGGCCACTTCCCCGGCGATGTCCAGACCTTCACCGAGGAGCACATCGAGGGCGAGACACGAGGCGAGTGGTACCTGCGCCAGATCCAGGGCTCGGCCAACATCGAGGGAAGCCCTCTCTTCCACGTGCTCAGCGGAAACCTGGGCCACCAGATCGAGCACCACGCCTTCCCCGACCTGCCCAGCAACCGCTACGCCGAGATCGCCCCGCGAGTGCGGGAGATCTGCGAAGAGCACGGCATCCCTTACGTCACCGGCCCGTTGTGGCGGCAGTACGGCTCCGTCTGGGGCCGCATCCTGCGTTTCGCCGTACCGGGATGACGAAGTGCGCAGACGCACCCGGGGCCGGGAAGCCCGCACGTCTCGCGGCAGGACGCCTCGGCCGTCCACCGGATCAGGGCCTCGGCGAGTTCCTGCGGTTGGGCCGGGCGTGTGAGTACCGCACCGGTGTGCTCAGGCGTTGATGCCTGCTTTACGCCCGCTTGATGCCCGCCTGGCGCTCCAGCCGTGTGGCAGCCCGCCTTCCGCGTTCTCGCGCCTGAGTCGGCGCCCGCTTCGCAAGATCCTGATGAAATCGAGCAAGAAATTCGCGTAGCCGGTCAGGTGTGTCGATGCCCGCCGCCCCGGCGCAGCACCCCGTTGGCCTGGGCTGTGGCGTCAGCTACGGCTGTGAGGTCTGAACTGGACTGGGCTGCCCCGGAGGTGAGGGGTGTGTGCGAAGCGTTGACATTCCTGGGGTGTCCGGCAAATCTGTGCTCTCGTGGGCGCAATTAATCGACTGTACTCGGCAAATTCCCTATGTGAGTCGTGAGTTCATGCCGGGTGATCCGGCCGCCCAGAACCCCCCGCTCCTCCCCGCGCTGCGTGGACAAGGCGCACCGCGGTCCCGCAGCCCCCCGTGGAACAGAGGACGCCATGAGATGGAAGCAACGCAGCCGACGGTTGATCACCGTCGCGCTCAGTGCCGGCCTGATAGCCCTCGGCCTGGTGCCCGTCAGTGCCGGCGCGGCCACCGCGTGGCCCGCGGCCGAGCCCGTGAACCTTGCTCTGAACAAGCCGATCGAGGCGTCCTCGTCGACGCAGAACTACTTCGCCACGAACGCCAACGACAACAGCGCGAGCACCTATTGGGAGTCGAGCGGCCATCCGTCGACGCTGACGGTGAAGCTCGGTGCCAACGCCGATCTCGAATCGGTCGTCGTCAAGCTCAACCCCGACGCGGCCTGGTCGACGCGTACGCAGAGCATCGAGGTGCTCGGGCGCGAGCAGTCGTCTCAGGGCTTCAAGTCCCTCAAGGCGCGGGCCGATTACTCCTTCAATCCCTCCGGTAACCGGAACTCCGTGACCATTCCGGTCACGGGCCGGTACGCCGACGTCCAGCTGAAGGTCTTCGGCAACAGCTCCGGATACGGCGCCCAGGCGGCCGAGTTCCAGGTGATCGGGACCCCGGCGCCCAATCCCGATCTGACCGTCTCGAACCTCACCTGGGATCCCGCGAAGCCCTCCGAGAGCGACGAGGTCAACGTGAACGCCACGGTGCGCAACACCGGCAACGCCGCCGCCGGTGCGACCACGGTGAACGTCAGCCTCGGCGGCACCGTCGCGGGCAGTGCTTCGGTGCCCGCGCTCGGCGCCGGTGAGTCGGCTGTCGTCAAGGTGGGCATCGGCAAGCGCGCGCAGGGGAGTTACACCCTGTCCGCGGTCGTCGACCCGAGTGACACGATCGATGAGCAGAACGACGACAACAACAGTCGCACCGCCGATGAGAAATTGACGGTGGGTCAGAGCCCTGGGCCCGATCTTGAGGTCACCGGGATCACTTCCAACCCGGCCAACCCCGCCGTGGGGGCCAAGGTCACCTTCTCCGCCAAGGTCCACAACCGCGGCACCAGCGGCGTCAGCTCGGGGTCCGTGACCCGTCTGACCGTGGGCGGTGACACCCTCAACGGCGCCACTCCTGCCATCGCCGCAGGTGAGACGGCCACCGTGAGCATCAGCGGCAGCTGGACCGCGGCCAGCGGCGGCGCCACGCTCACCGCGACCGCCGACGCCACGAACACGGTCGCCGAGACCAACGAGAACAACAACGTCTTCGCGCGCTCCATCGTGGTCGGGCGCGGGGCGGCCGTGCCGTACGTCGAGTACGAGGCGGAGGAGGGGCGGTACGAGGGCACGCTGCTCGAGGCCGACGCCGTGCGCACCTTCGGGCACACCAATTTCGCCACCGAATCCTCGGCGCGGAAGTCCGTCCGCCTCAACTCCACCGGTCAGTTCGTGGAGTTCAGCTCCACCAGCGCGGCCAACTCCATCGTCGTACGCAACTCCATACCCGACGCGCCGGGTGGCGGCGGGCAGTCGAAGACCCTCAGCCTCTACGCGGACGGCAAGTTCGTGCAGAAGCTGGACCTGTCCTCCAAGCACAGCTGGCTGTACGGCAACACCGACCAGCCCGAGGGTCTTACCAACACCCCGGGCGGCGACGCGCGGCGGCTCTTCGACGAGTCGCACGCACTGCTCACGCAGACGTATCCGCAGGGCACCAAGTTCAAGCTGCAGCGCGACGCCGGAGACGACGCGGCGTTCTACATCGTCGACCTGATCGACCTGGAGCAGGTGGCGCCCCCGGCGAGCAAGCCCGCCGAGTGCACATCGATCACCCAGTACGGAGCGATCCCGAACGACGGCATCGACGACACCACCGCGATCCAGCGGGCCGTGACCGCCGACCAGAACGGCGACATCGCCTGCGTGTGGATCCCCGCCGGACAGTGGCGCCAGGAACAGAAGATCCTCACCGACGACCCGCTGAACCGCGGCCAGTTCAACCAGGTGGGCATCCGTGACGTGACGGTCCGCGGCGCGGGCATGTGGCACTCCCAGCTCTACACGCTGACCCCGCCGCACGAGGCGGGTGGCATCAACCATCCGCACGAGGGCAACTTCGGCTTCGACATCGACGACAACACCAAGATCTCCGGCATCGCCATCTTCGGCTCGGGTGCCATCCGCGGCGGCGACGGCAACGCGGAGGGAGGCGTCGGTCTCAATGGCCGCTTCGGCAAGAACACCAAGATCAATGATGTCTGGATCGAGCACGCCAACGTGGGTGCCTGGGTCGGGCGCGACTACAGCAACATCCCGGAGCTGTGGGGCCCCGGCGACGGCCTGGAGTTCAACGGGATGCGCATCCGCAACACGTACGCGGACGGGGTGAACTTCACCAACGGCACCCGGAATTCAACCGTCTTCAACTCCTCCTTCCGCAACACCGGTGACGACGCCCTCGCCGTGTGGGCGAGCAAATACGTGAAGGACACGTCGGTGGACGTCGGCCACGACAACGCCTTCCGCAACAACACCGTGCAGTTGCCCTGGCGCGCCAACGGCATCGCTGTGTACGGCGGTTACGGAAACAAGATCGAGAACAATCTCGTGTACGACACCATGAACTACCCCGGCATCATGCTCGCGACCGACCACGACCCGATCCCCTTCACCGGGCAGACGCTGATCGCGAACAACGGGCTCTACCGCACGGGCGGCGCGTTCTGGAACGAGGACCAGGAGTTCGGCGCCATCACGCTGTTCGCCCAGGGGCCTGACATCCCCGGTGTCACGATCCGCGACACCGATATCCATGACTCGACGTACGACGGCATTCAGTTCAAGACGGGTGGCGGTGCCATGCCGGACGTGAAGATCTCCGACGTGACGATCTCCAAGTCCAACAACGGCTCCGGCATCCTCGCCATGGGCGGCGCACGCGGCAGCGCGACGCTCACGGATGTGACGATCAGCGGCTCGCGCGACGGCGACATCCTGAAGGAGCCCGGGTCGCAGTTCGTGATCAACGGAGGGGGCGCCAAGAAGTCCGCCAACCGGGCGTTCACCGCGCGGTAGCCCGGTCGATTCCGGTGGTGGCGGCAGGCCGCCTGTGCCCGCTCATCGGGTACGGGCGGCACTGGTCCATCCGCCCGCGGCACTGCTGGACCTGTGCCGCTCGGGTCGGCCTCGACCGTCCGGTCTGTGACGGTTTGGGCAGAGGGGGGTGGGCCGGGCACACTCCCGAGTGGCTGTGGAGGGGGGATCGAGGGGGATTTGGCAGGGGGGTGGTGGTGGGCCCACCACCACCCGGGGGGTGGTGTGTGTCGGCGGGACCTCGTGGGTGGGGCGGGCGTGGGGGAGGCTCTGGGAGACACAGACGCCACCGACTCAGGGGGAGGGCGAGGTCTTATGGGCCCGCAACTCGTACAGTTCACGCGCCCGCAGAGCAGCCGGGTGGTCCGGGACGCGGTCAGCGCGCTGTGCCAAGGGGTGTTCGAGCCGCTGCCGCGGGCCGACCAGCGGCGCAAGGCCGAGCTGTACGTACGGGGGCTCCTCACCGCCCGGGGGCGCAAGACCATGCGCAACATCGCCGCGCACGCCGGGATGCCCGCGGGCGAGCAGAGTCTGCACCACTTCATCTCGTGCTCGACCTGGGACTGGCGTCCGGTGCGCGCCAATCTCGCGGCTCAGCTCGACGGGCTGCTCAACCTCCAGGCCTGGGTGGTCAAACCCATGGTCATCCCCAAGTCGGGGGCGCACTCGGTCGGCGTCGAACGGCGCTTCGACGCCGGGTCCGGGCACATGGTCAGCGGGCAGCAGGCCTTCGGCATGTGGGCTGTGTCGGACGACATGAGCGTGCCGGTCAGCTGGGCGCTGCACCTGCCGGACGAGACCACGCTCGCGGGCTGCGCGGCCCGTGCGGTGCTCGACCTCGCCGAGACCCGCACCCTTCCCCGGCTGCCGGTCGTCATGGACGCCGTCGAGGGTGGCGTCGACACCGTCCCTTCGCAGCTCGCGTCGGCCGGTGCGCCGTTCCTGCTCGGGGTCGGCCCCGGTGCGCAGATCCAGGTGACCGATCCCCAACTGCCGGGCGCGGCGGCGGAGGTGAGCACCGTCGGACGTGTCATCGACGCCGCCGGTGCGCTGCGACGCCCGGTGCGCTACGAGGACCGGGCCGACCACTCCATACGCACCGGTTTCCTCGCCGCGGTCCGGGTGGAGCTTCCCGAATCCGCGTCCGGGCCCCGCCGCCGTACGCAGCCCCGTCGGCCGCTGCTGCTCGTCGGCGAGTGGACGGACGCCCGCCGACGGCCCGAGCGGTACTGGCTGACCGACCTCACCACCGCCCCGCCGGCCCTGCTGATGCGGCTGGCCCATCTCTCACGTCGTATCGAACGCGGCGCCACCGACCAGTCCGACCGGGTCGGCATGCGCGACTTCGAGGGGCGTTCGTTCCAGGGCTGGCACCGGCACGTCACGCTCGCCTCCGCTGCGCACGCGGCCGCCGCGCTCTCCGATCAGGACTCCGGCGGCTATGCGACGGCCTCCCGCCGCTGCTCGGCCTAGGGTGCTACCCCTCGCCCGCCTCAGGGTCGAGCGTCTCCCGGGTGCGGTGCAGGCGCAGGGCCAACTGGACTTCCAGGGCGCGGGAAGGATCCTGCCAGTCCTCGCCCAGGAGCGCGGTGATGCGTTCCAGGCGGCGCGAGACGGTGTTCGGGTGGACGTGCAGGGATTCGGCGGCGTACGTGGGGCTGCTGCCCGACTGGAAGTACGCCTCCAAGGTCTGTACGAGGTTGGTGAAGCGATGGGTGTCGTAGTCGATGACCGGACCGATGGCGTGCGTGATGTAGTCGCCCACGCTGTGGCGGTCGCCGAGCAGCAGACCGAGGAAGCCCAACTCGCGGGCGGACGCGGTCGATCCGCTGCCGCCGAGCGCGCTCAGGGCGTTGAGGCAGCGGACCGCCTCCGCGTAGGTCGGCTCGATGTCCTCTATACGGGTGGACGGGCCCGCCGCGCCCACCGTGACGGGGTGGCCGAGCAGCGGAGTCAGTTCGCGGGAGATCTGCCGGGCGGTGGCGCCGGGGTCCTCGGAGGGCAGCAGCAGGACGATGCAGCCGCCGCGCACCCGGGAGAGGCCGCCGAAGCGCAGGGCGTACGACGACGCCCAGACCACGGCACGGCCCTGCGAGCCGCCCTCGGGCCTGATGACCACGGCGGTGTACGCGCGCTCCAGGTCGAGGCCCAGACTCCGGGCGCGGTCGCGCAGTTGGGGCAGCGGGCGCTGCGTGGGGCTGAGCAGCGCGTCGAAGAACTCGTCGCGCACCTGGCTCTCGGCCACCGCCGTGTTGCGCTGCATCAGGAGCAGCACACCCGTGGTTCCCGCGGTGAGCTGGAGCAGTTCGAGATCGGTGGGGGAAAGGGCGTCGGCGGCGTGCAGGAGCAGCGAGCCGAGGCGTTCGGTACCGGCCGTCACCGGGGCGAGCCAGCCGGTGTCGGTGAGCTGGATCGGCTCCTGGGCGACCTGGGCCTCCAGGGTGGCGCCCGCGACCCTGGCGAGGTCCGCCGCGGGCAGCTCGCCGGTGGCGGCGAGCGTACGGCTGCCGAGGTCGAGGACGGCGACCGTGCCGCCGAGCGACTCCGCCGCGAGTTCTGTCAGTGCGCCGAGACCGGAGCCTTCGAGGAGCAGGTCGATCATGCGGCGGTGGATGCCGTTGACGCGGTGGGCCGCGGCCAGTTCGGACTTGGCGCGGGCGCCGTACTGCTCCAGGTCCGCGATGTCCATCCGTGCCTGGCTGAGCACCCGGGCCTTCTCGATGGCCACCGTGGCGAGGTCGCCGAGCGAGGACATCAGGGCTATCTCGCCCGGGGTGAAATGGCGTACGTCGCGGTCGGCGGAGTAGAGCACGCCGAAGGACGTCTCGCGGTGGCGCAGCGGCACGGCGAGGATGGCGTGCAGACCCTCCGCGCGGACCACGTCGTCGATCACCGGGTGGTGGGTGATGCGGTCGTCGGCCATGTAGTCATGGGTCCAGAACGGTGCGGTGTTCTGCCGCGCGGCGCTGCCGAGACCGCCCTCGCGCGGCACCCGGAAGCCGACGGTGAGCGCGGTGGCGTGCCCGTCGGCGGTGCGCACGTAGCTGTCGCCCGCCTCTTCGTCGTGGAAGCTGATGTAGGCCATGTCGAGGTTGAGCAGCAGCCGCGCGCGCCGGGTGATCACCTTGAGCAGGGTGTCGAGGTCGTAAGGGAGCGTCAGGTCGCGCGCGGTGTCGACGAGCGCGGAGAGCCCGGCCTCGCGCTGCTGGCGCCGGCCGAGCTGGGTCCGCACGGCCAGGCCAAGCTCCAACGCGGCGCGCAGCTCCTCAAGTTCCGCCTCGGACGCGCCGAGTCGCCGCGTCGACGCGGCGAGTTCGTCGTACGCGGAAGCGGGTGCTTCCTTGGCCAGGAGTTCGAGTACGGCCAGAGCGGCGGCTTGCGTGGGGACAGAGTCCAGTGTCAAGGCTCGTCCTCCAGGTCAAGGGGTGGCTCGCTAGGTGAGACAGGTCGGAATGTAAGCGAAGTGCCTGTCCATGGTCAATTGCTAACTCTTCGTGTGCATTAACGGATCTGCTCCCTCCGGATGCCCGGCCTCCCGCCGTCCGTTCTCCGACGGCTTTTGTCACTGCTTGGGCGCCTTTGGGGTGCGGGGCAGTGGCCACAGCACCACCGTGACCACTCTGGTGTGTTGACCGGTCACCTTCCGTGCCGGACCGCCCCCGAACAAGACTCCTCGGCATCCGGTCGCTCCCACCAGGACGACCGGGATCACCGCTGAGGGTCACCTAGGGGGAACAGTCGGTATGCAGCAGAAGCAGATTGTCGCCGAATCGGTCAACGCGGAGTTCGAAGTACGGGACTACGAGCGTTCGTTGGCGCGCAGCGCCGTGTCACGCACTCGTGCCGACCGTCCGCACACCTTCGAACTGCGCGGACGCACCTGGGACCTGCTCGACGAGGTCTTCGCCCCCATCTACTCGCCGTCGACCCGAATAGGGCTCGACTTCCTCGGCTGGACCGAGGAGGTCCTCACGCCCCGCAGCGGCTCCCTCCTGGAGATCGGCTGCGGAACCGGGATGATCGCGGTGACCGGAGCCCTGGCCGGCTGCGACCGCGTGGTCGCGTCGGACATCAACCCGCGCGCCGTCGAGAACGCCAGGCTCAACGCCGCCCGGCACGGCGTGGCCGACCGGGTCGAGGCCGTGTACAGCGACATGTTCGAAGGGCTCGACCCCGCCGAGCGCTTCGACCTGGTCTTCTGGAGCTCCAACTACGTCCTCGCGCCGGCCGGGCACACCTACGGCTCCGCGCACGACGCGGCCTACGTCGACCCCGGCTACGCCGCCCACCGGCGCTTCCTCGCGGGCGCCGGGGAGCGGCTCACGCCGGGCGGCGCGGCGCTGCTGCACTTCAGCTCGCGCGGTGACCTCGACGAGCTGTACGCCATGGCGGCGCAGGAGGGACGCGAACTGCGCACGCTGCGCTCGCAGTTCGTGCCCGAGGGAGAGCTGATGGTCGAGCACCTGCTTCTGGAGATCGTCCCGGCCGTGCTCTGAGGGCTCCGCGCGGCCCGCAGGTCCACCCCGCAGGCCCAGCCCGCAGGTCCAGCCCCGCAGGACCGTATCCGACCATCCGACGCTCCCTTCCTCCAGCGAGGTCCCCGTGCGCACGCTTCTGGTCGACAACTACGACTCGTTCACCTACAACCTCTTCCACCAGATCGCGGAGGTGACCGGCGTCGAACCGGTCGTGCTGCGCAACGACGAGACGCGATGGAGCCCGGAGCTGCTCGACGGCTTCGACGCGGTGGTGCTCTCGCCGGGCCCCGGGACCCCCGAGCGGCGGGCGGACTTCGGGCTCTGCCAGGACGTCCTCGACCACGGCGACCTGCCCGTCCTCGGCATCTGCCTGGGACACCAGGGCCTGGCCCGCGCACACGGCGGGCGGGTCGTACGGGCGGCCGAGCCCCGGCACGGCCGCACGTCGATGGTGCGGCACGACGGGACGGGCCTGTTCGCGGGGCTGCCCACCCCGTTCGAGGTGGTGCGCTACCACTCGCTGGCCGTCACCGATCTGCCGGACGAGCTGGTGGCCACCGCGTGGAGCGACGACGGCACGGTGATGGGCATCGCCCACCGTGAACTGCCGCGCTGGGGCGTGCAGTTCCATCCCGAGTCGATCCGCACCACGTACGGGCACCAGCTGCTGCGCGGCTTCCAGGAACTGGTCACCGAGCACCACGCCCGCTCCGGACGCGGGAAACGTCGTACGGCACTGTCTCCCGCACGGACCACCGCAGCTCCCGAGACCCCCGAGACTCCCGAGGTCCCCGCGGCTCCCCGACGGCAGCTGCGGGTGCTCACCGACTTCCTCACCACACGCTGGGACGACGAGGTGGCCTTCGACGCCCTGTTCCGTGGCTCGGCGCACTCGTTCTGGCTGGACAGCAGCCGCTCCGACGGCATCGGCCGGTTCTCCTTCCTCGGCGACGCCGCGGGGCCGCTCGCCCGGGTCGCCACCGCCGACGTCGCCAGTGGCACGGTCACCGTGTCCGGGGCGGGCGGCCCGGCCGAGCAGCTCGTCGCCGAGCACTTCCTCGACTGGATCGACCGCGACCTGCGTGCCGTAGACGTCCAACTCCCGGAGCTGCCGTTCGCGTTCGCGCTCGGCTGGGTCGGCTACCTCGGCTACGAACTCAAGGCGCAGTGCGGTGGCGACGCGGCGCACCGGGCCGAACAGCCCGACGCGGTGATGGTGTTCGCCGACCGGGCCGTGGTGCTCGACCACCACACCGGCACGAGCTACCTCCTCGCGCTCGCCGAGGACGGCGACGAACGGGCGGCCCGCGCCTGGCTTGACGACACCGCCGAACGGCTGCGCACTCTGGCGGGACGCACACTGCCCGTACCAACGCCCCAGGAGCCGCTCACCGGACTGCGCCTGCGCCACGACCGGGACCGCTACCTCGCGCTCATCGAGGAGTGCCAGGACGAGATCACGGCCGGTGAGACGTACGAGGTGTGCCTCACCAACATGGCACAGGCGGACGGCTCGCCCGACCCGTGGGAGACCTACCGGGCGATGCGCCGCTCCCACCCGGCGCCGTTCGGCGCGCTGCTCGGCTTCGGTGACGTCTCCGTCCTCAGTACGTCGCCCGAACGGTTCCTGCGGATCAGCGCCGACGGGTGCGCCGAGTCGCGGCCCATCAAGGGCACCCGGCCGCGCGGCGCGGATCCCGTCGAGGACGAGGCGATCCGCAGGGAACTCGCGGCATGCGAGAAGGACCGCTCGGAGAACCTGATGATCGTCGACCTGGTCCGCAACGACCTGGGACGGTGCGCCGCCGTCGGGACCGTGGAGGCCGACGACATCTTCCGCGTGGAGACGTACGCGAGCGTGCACCAGCTGGTCAGCACGGTGCGGGCACGCCTCAGGCCCGGGGTCACGGCCGTGGACTGCGTACGTTCCTCATTCCCCGGCGGCTCGATGACCGGGGCGCCGAAGCTGCGCACCATGCAGCTCATCGACCGCCTCGAAGCGGGCCCGCGCGGGGTGTACTCGGGCGCCATCGGCTACTTCTCCCTCTCCGGGGCCGCCGACTTGAGCGTGGTGATCCGGACCCTGGTGCTGACGCCGGGGCGGGCCGCGTACGGGATCGGCGGGGCGATCGTCGCGCTGTCCGACCCGGCGGACGAGTTCGAGGAGACCGCGGTGAAGTCGGCCCCGCTCCTTGGCCTCACCGACGCCGGTTTCCCGGGCCGCGCGGGCGCGCTGACCCCGGTCGCGGGCTGACCCGTCGTCCACGCCCGCACTCCGGTCGCCGCCCCGCACCGCTCAACAGGGGTGGCGACCGGCCTGTTCCATCGCCTGTGCCACCTCGTCCACCAGGGCGTGCCACGCGTCGTTCTGCCGGCGTGGGGCGTCCTGCCCCAGCTCCTTGACCCGCCGGGGCCACTCGACGCCCAGGTCCGACAGGAGCTCCAGGTCGGCGTGGGCGGCGGCCGTCCGGCCCGACAGGGTGTCGCCCTCCATGGGGACCACCGACCCGGACAGCAGCCGCAGACCCTCGGCCGTCAGTGACTGCGCCGTGCCCTCGGCGATCAGGCCGCCCGCGAGCCTTGCGGCCTGATCCGTGTCCACCGACCACACGAGGCGGTGCGGACGGGCGCCCGCACGGACCAGCTCGTGCCAGCGCGGGGTGTCGAGGACGTTCTCGTACGCGCTGAACACGAGCCGGGCCACCGCGATGCCGATGCGCTGGTCAAGGCCCTGCGCGGCGGGTCCGGTGTGTGCGGCGAGCAGCGGACGCGCCGCCTCCTCGATCGCGTTCACCGGGATGTGCACGGCGGCCGGAATCCCGGCCAGGGACAGGCCCGCGGCATGGGCCCGCTCCAGGCCGCTCAGCCAGGCGTCGAGAACCTGGTGATACTGCTCGGCGCCGTACACAGGGCCCACGGCGACCCCGATGCCCTCGGCGAGACAGTCGCTCATCGTGGCCATGCCCACCGGGTCGGCGGGAAGCCCGGCCAGCAGATTGGGCCGGTCCACCGTCCAGTGCAGCCAGCGTGCCTCGGCGAGTGCGGACCGCGCGTCGAGGGTGTGGCCCACGGGCGCGCACGCCATGCCCTCGGCGCCGCGGCTCGCCGACCACACCGGCAGGAGCGCCGCGCACACCGCACGTGCGCCGCGGGCCGCCACCGTGCGCGCGACCTCGGCGGGAGCAGCCCCGTACGCGGCCGACTCGCCGACGGCCGTCCTGCCCTGCCGGGATCCGAGAACGCCCGGGTCACCGCCGTCGCCGGCCGGTGCGCAGGTCACGCCGGTGACACCGAGGGCGTCGACCGCGTGGTCGAGGGTGCCGTTCTCGATCAGCCGGCCGTCGACGCCGTCGAGCCACAAGGACAGTCCCTCCGCGCGCAGTTGCCTGAGCGGGTCGGTCGTCATCCTCGTCTCCTCGGCATCGGCCCGGGGCCGTGACGACGTGCTGCCCATGGGCGTCTCGTTCCGTGATTTCGATGGTGCGGAGCCATTGAGCCGACGGTAGGCAGGCGCGTCCCCAACAGCCAGTCGGGCCCATGGACTTTGTCACTGGCAGGGCAGAAAACCGCCGCACCTGACAAAGTCGCCCGCGCGGCCCGGCGGCTCAGGCCTCCACCGAGAGCAGCTGACGCTCCGGGTGCACCCGCTCCTGCTGGTAGCCGTGCTCCAGGAGCTCCCCGGCCGGGCGGACCCGAGGAGCCCGCACCAGAACGCGCTTGAGCCAGCGGTCGGTGCCGTCGTAGCGGGCCCGGAACGCGACCCTGCCGTGCACCACCGCGTCGTTGTCCACGACGAGCAGGTCACCGGGCTCCAGCGGCACGATGAACCCGCACTCCTCGAAGGCGGCGCCCAACTCCTCGTACGCCGCGGCGAACCGCGGGTCGTCGGTCAACGGGCGCGTGTAGGACGGGTCGTAGCGCACGCACAGTCCGTCGTCGCCGTCCCAGACGGTCGCCATGGGGACCCGCTCCTGATGGACGGCGTCCTCGTCCTCGTAACTGTCGTCGGGCTCGATGACCAGGGCGGGGCGGCGCAGCTGTTCGACGGTCAGTGCGGACAGCGGGGCCCTGCGGATGCCCGCGAGGCGGGTCCCGATGTGGTCCGGGTTGCGTACGCAGGCGAGCAGCAGCAGATCGGCCCGCTCGGGATGGAAGCCGTCCTCGTTGTGCCAGGCCAGCGGCACCGTGCTGCTCGCGCCGACCTGCATCTCCTCGCAGCCGGGGCTGGGCAGGATGTTGTGCACCATCCGGCCGTCCTGCTGGTCGCGCCAGCCGAAGACCCGGCCCAGAAGCCGCGCGGCGAGGGCGAGCGCCACGTCGTGCGCCGCCGAGTCGGCGGGGTCGGTGGCCGACCAGTGGGCGGGGGTGGGGCCCGGCTCGGCGAAGCCGTCGAACAGGCCCCGCACCACCCGGTAGCCGTCCGTCGGGTGAGGCGCGGCGAGCCAGTCGCGCAGGTCGGTGGCGAGCGGCTCGGGCAGCTGCCACTCGGGGCGGGCGAGCACCGTGTCGCCGAGCGCGCCGGCCGCGACCCGGGCGTGCACCTCTTCGGCGAACGCCTCCCGCAGATGCGCGGGCAGGGTGTGGATCGTCGTGTCGGGCATGGGGGCCTTTCCGTTCACGGGCGGTCGGGGTGCGGCGGAGGGGCCGGGCGGCGGCGGGGTCACAGTGATCGCGCCGCTGCGCGCAGCCGGTCGAGTGCGAGTTCCTGGTCGGCCAGGAGGTGCTTGGCCCGGTTGCGTACGGAGGTCTCCGCAACCGCCGGTTCTTCGCGGGCCATGGCGACCCCGATCCGCAGCGCGCTCCAGTGGTGGGCGACGCGGTCCACGGTGCGGGCCGCCTCCAGGAGGGCGGGGGAGTCGAAGTCGCGGGCCGTGGCGGTGAGATAGTCGCCGTGCACGCCGGTCATCGCGAGGACGGCGCCGGTCACGATGAAGGTCTCGTCGATCACGGAGGCGTCGCCCGCCGCGAGCCGGTCGCCGAGCTCGTCGAGGTACCTGCGCTGGCCCGCGAGCCCGGACAGCTCGGGGCCCGGATGGCCGCTGCCGAAGCCCGCCTCGTTGGCGGCGAGCACCTGGCGAACGAAGTCCCGGTCGTGCGGCGGGAGTTCACCGTCGACGCCGATCTCCAGCCAGCGGTTGGCCACCGGGTTGTCGGTGAAGAACAGGTCCCGGTCGTGGAGCACCGGGTTGGCCGAGTCGCGGGCGTCGGTGAACTGGCCGATGGGGATGGCGCCTTGGAAGCGCGGCGGGACCGAGTCGCAGATCAGGACGAGGTCGCGCTCGTCGTCGAAGCCGTACGCGGTGAGCAGGTGATTGGTGTGCACATCGCGGTAGGCGGGGCGGAACGGCAGATGGAAGTTGTCGGCGGCGACCGCGACGGGCGCACCCGCGAGGATCGCGGCCCGCACCTCGCGCCAGCCGGACGCGGCGTCCTGGGGCCAGTGCCAGCGCGACCACACCGGGTGGTGCGGGGCCATGCTCTCCAGGAGGCCGTCGCGGTGCAGCGGGAAGAAGTACTCCTCGCGCCGCACGTCGCCGGGCCGGTGGAAGAAACCCCAGTGCGCGCCGAGCACCTGGAGCGGATCCAGGCCGTGGTGGCGCAGCAGCCCGCCCATGGTGGTGTGCAGGCAGTGGCCCAGGTCGTGGCGCCAGTGGGCGATGTCGGACAGCTCCACCCTCATGCTTCTACCGTCCTTCGGGTCTCCAGGGTCATGGCGAAGAGGTGCATGGCCGGGTTGTCGGGGAGTTCGACGGCCGTCACGGTGCCTGGCACGGTGACCGGCACCCGCTGCGACCAGACGGACGGCCGCATGTTGTGCTGCGAATGGCGCGGATACATCAGGTAGCGGGTGCGGAAGGCGAGGAGCTCGCCGAACCGCTGGTCGGTCTCGGGCCAGAAGTCCGAGACGCGCAGCCACTGGCGGCGGGTCGCGCCGTCCGCGTAGTGCAGGACCAGCTCGTCCTCGGTGCGGCGCTCAGCGGCGGCGAGCACATGGATCCACTGCGGCTCGCCCGCCGCCGGGAGCGTCACCGACTGGCCCCGGCAGCGCAGGTTGTCGAGCGAGCCGCCGGCCACGGCGGGGCCACGGCCCGGCAGCCGGAACGGGACGCCCTCGACGACGGCCTCGCCTTCCTCGCCGGGCAGGCCCTCCGCGGGGAAGGTGTTCCCCCATACGTTGAAGCCGCCGGTGGTCGGCCAGCGCCTGGGCGCGGAGACACCCATTCCGTTGAAGAGTCCTTCCAGGTCGACCGGGGTGAACACGTCGGTGTCCACCCGTGCCGGGGCGGTCTCGATTAGGTTCGCCATATGAACCTCCTTGACAGTGCGATAGACGTTGCGTTCATGGGATTCGGCGGTGGTCCGGCGGTCACATCGGATGTCGTCGGCCAGGTGGCCGCGGTCACCCGGGCCTCGTTCGCCGACGCCGATCCGCTGCCCGGTCTGCCCGCGCCGGACGGTGCGACCGAGTCCGCCGATGTGGTGAGCGCCGATCTCGCGGCGGGTGCGGGCCTCTGGATCGCCCGGGACGCCGATGGACGACTGCTCGGCAGCATCCGCGCGGTGCCCAAGGGGGCGGACGCCTGGGAGGTACGTCGGCTCGGCGTGGCCCCCGAGGCCCTCGGCACCGGGCTCGCCCGGCGTCTGGTGCGGGCCCTTGAGTCGGACGCGGCGGCGGCCGGCGCGGACCGGGTGGTCCTCGACGCGGTCGTCGAACGCGGCAACCCCCCGGTCTACGCCCGGCTCGGCTACCGCACCGTCCGCTACCTCCCCAACCCGGACAAGCCACTGTCCGAGGTCACGATGGAGCGGGCGCTCGACACACCGCCCGAGCCCGCCGCCCATCCGCATCCCACCGGCACCCTTGCCGTGGGAACCGCCCTGGTGGACTGGTTCGCCACCGGCGACGGCCGCGTATCGGCCGTGCTCACGGCAGTGACAGGACCGGACGAGTTCGCCGGACTCGCCGCGCGCCGGAACCGGGCCCGCGGCGACCACCACCTCGGCAGCGACGCCTGGCCGGATCGGGGCCAAGAGGCACAAGAGGCAGGAGAATGGCGGGAGTTGCTCGCCGCTCACGCCGACCGGGTCGAGACCGACCCGGCGTACGGGGATCTGCTGACCTTCGACCGGGGACCGGCCGATGTCGCGCCCTTCCTGATGCCCCGTACGTTCGCCGATCCCGTCCTCGCGCTGTGCCGCAGCATTCCGCGGGACCTCCCGGCGCGTTCCTAGGGCGCGTGGCGGATCACCTCCTCGGCGGCCGCGGCGATCCGCTCCGCGGTCACTCCGGCAAGGGCGAGCAGCTCGCGCTCGCTGCCCACCTCGTCGTGGAAGCCGTCCGGCACTCCGATCCGGCGTACCCGGCACGGGTGGTGCTCGGCGGTCAGCTCGCTCACCGCGGCGCCGAGCCCGCCGACCAGGACGTGGTCCTCGACCGTGACGAGGCCCGCCGTCTCGCGTGCCGCGGCGAGGACCGCCGCCTCGTCCAACGGCTTGACGGTGTGCATGTTCAGGACCCGTGCGCCGATGCCGCGCGCGGCGAGCAGGTCGGCGGCGGCGAGCGCCTCGGAGACCGGCAGCGGTCCTGTCGCCACCACGGTCACGTCGTCGCCGCCGCGCAGCACGTCGGCCCGGCCGATGCGGAACGCGTACGGCCCCTCGTGGACCAGGCCCGTCGCCTTGCGGCCGAGGCGGATGTAGACCGGGCCGGGGAAGGCGTCGGTGTCGGCGACCGCGCGGATCGCGTACTCGGTCTCGGCTGCGTCGGCCGGCACCACCACCGTCAGGTTCGGCAGGGTGCGCAGGATCGCCACGTCCTCCAGGGCGTGGTGGGTCGGGCCGTAGTGGCCCGCCGAGAACCCGCCGTGCGTGCCCACGATGCGCACCGGCAGGTTGTTGCCCGCGATGTCGACCTTCATCTGTTCGCAGGCACGTGTCGCCGCGAACGAGGCGATGGTGTTGGCGAACGGCACCAGGCCGTCGGCCGCGAGCCCCGCCGAAACGCCCATCAGGTTCGCCTCGGCGATGCCCACATTGACGTACTGGTCCGGGAGTTCGGCCTCGAAGCCGTCCTCGAACCCGCCCATGTCGGTGTCCACCACGAAGATGCGCGGGTCGGACGTGGCGAGATCGAGCAGGGTCGCCCGGTACACGTCCCGGCTGGCGGCCTCGTACTTCTGCCGCCAGGCGGCTGTCTCGGCTGTCTCGGCCATCTCGGGCGTCTCGTCCGCGAACTTGTCCGCGACCTTCTCCGCGACGGGTACGGTCTTGGCGACGTCGTCGACGACGGTCACGGCTGCCTCCTCGATCGGGCCCGCAGACCGGCGAGCGCACGCCGGTGCAGATTCGGGCTGAGCTTCACCGAATGCGATTTCTTCTTGTCCTCGAAGAGCGGGACGCCCTTGCCCTTGACCGTCTCGGCGATCACCATCGTCGGCCGGTCATCGGGTGCGGGCGGCGCCGTGAGGGCGGCCCGCAGCGCGTCCAGGTCGTGGCCGTCGGCCTCGACCGTGTGCCAGCCGAACGCGCGCCACTTGTCGGCGAGGGGTTCGAGACCCATCCGCTCCTCGGTGTGGCCGGTGATCTGGAGCCGGTTGCGGTCGACGATCGCGGTCAGGTTCCCGAGCCGCAGATGCGCCGCCGACATGGCGGCCTCCCACACCGACCCCTCCTGGATCTCGCCGTCGCCCATCAGCACGAACACCCGGCTCGGGCGGCCCTGACGGCGGGCGGCGAGCGCGCTGCCCACGCCGAGCGAGAGACCGTGCCCGAGCGAGCCCGAGGGGAACTCGACGCCCGGCAGGCGGCGCAGCGGATGCCCGGCGAGGCGCCCGCCCGTCACCCCGTACGACGCGAGTTCCTCGGTGGGCAAAAAGCCCCGGGCGGCGAGCACCGCGTAGAGGGCGGCGCTCGCGTGCCCCTTGCTCAGGATGAAACGGTCCCGGTCGGCCCAGTCGGGCTCGTCCGGGCGCAGCCGCAGCACCTCGTTGTAGAGCAGCGTCATGATGTCCGCCGCCGAGAGGCTGCCGCCGACGTGGGTGCCGTCGGGGCTCGTGCCCATCTCCAGGATCTGCTCCCGGACCAGCTGGGCGAGTTCGGCGGTCGACACGGGGGCCCGCGGGATCAGTACGTCGCTCATGTCAGACCCCCGCCTTCTGCGCCGTGCGCCACGCGGGGCGGTGGTGCTGGCCCGCGGCGGCGGTGCCGAGCACGTCCAGATGGCCCCACACCTTCTCGAAGGCGTCCGCGATGCGCTGGAGCACAGGGCCGGACGACGGGTTGAGGTGCCAGCGCTGGAGGGTGAGAGAGTCCTCGATGACCTCACAGGTGACCGGGAAGTCCTCGGCCCGGTGGCCGAGTTCGCGGAACGCGGGCTGGCCGGGCAGCGGAACCACCTGGTAGGGCTGCACGGGCACGCCCTCGGCGCGCAGCGCGCGGTGGAGCATCGCGCGCATCGCACCGGGCTCGACCCCGGCGTGACCCATCGCCGTCACGTCGAAGCGCAGCCGCAGGATGTGCCAGGCGTGGGTGCGGTCGGCCGGGGTGTGCGGGGTCAGGATGCCGGGAAGCGCGCCGACCCGGTCGAGGAACGCCGTCACGTTGCGGGTGCGGGCCGCGTGGTACTCGTCAAGGCGGTCCAGCTGGGCGCGGGCGAAGGAGGCCTGCACGGCGCTCAGCTTCTCGTTGCCCGCGAGCAGCCGCGAGCGGTAGTCGCGCTCCTTGGCGCCCTGGAGCTGCTCGCCGAACTGGCGGCGCAGCTCGACCTGGCGGTGCAGCTCTGCCGAGTCCGTGGTGACAAGACCGCCCTCGCCGCACGTCGGCAGGTTCTTCACCACGTTGAGGCTGAAGGTGGCGATGTCGCCGAGCGAGCCGGTGCGCGCCCCTTGGTAGGTCGCGGCGTGCGACTGGGCCGCGTCCTCGACAAGGAGCAGCCCGTGCCGGTCGGCAAGGGCCCGGAAGGCGGTCATGTCGGCGGGCAGGCCGTGCAGATGGACCACGATGACCGCCCGGGTGCGCGGGGTGATCGCGGCCTCGGCGGCGGCCGGGTCCATGCAGAAGGTGACCGGGTCGATGTCCACGAACACCGGCCGCAGCGAACGCTGCACGGGGCCGATCGCGCTGGCGATGAAGGTGAACGCGGGCACGAGTACCTCGGCGCCCGGCTCGATCCCCGCCGCGGCCAGGGCGAGTTCGATGGCGGCGGTGCCGTTCGAGACGGCCGCGCAGTGCGCCGTCCCCACGTACCGGGCCCACTCCCGCTCCAGGAGCTGGACCTCTCCGTCGGTGTTGTTGGACGTGAACTGGCCGCTGTCGAAGACCCGCAGGGCGCCCTCGCGCTCCGCGTCGGTCACCACCGGCCAGCCGATGAGGGCCGGATCGGCGTCCTGGGCGGTCACCGTGCGGGTGCCGCCGAACATGGCGAGCTTGGTCATGGTGGTCATGCTCCGTTCGGGAGGCCGGCGGCGCGGTCGGGGCCGACGAAGTCGAGGGCGTGCACGGTGAGTCCGGTCCTGTTCGGCAGCCGCAGTCCGACGAGCTCCGAGCGCCGGGGCACCGGGACGCGGGCGGTGCGCAGGGCGCCGTCGGCCGGTCCTGTGGTGCGCAGCCACTCGGGGTCGGCGCCCTCGCGGTAGTGCAGCCACACCTCCTCGTCGACCTCGGCCGGGTCGTCGGCGGCCACCAGGAGGCGGATCCAGTCGTAATGGCCGGGCGGCACCGCGAGCAGGCGGCCGTCGCAGGGCACGGGCGCGTCGAGCTGGATCACGGTGACCTTCGCGGCCGAGGCCGTGGTCGCGGTCGCAGTCGCGGTCTGCGCGTTCAGGGGCGTCATGGGGACGGTCTCCAGGTCGCTGCGGGGCGTGGCCGTCACCGGACGGCGGGGGTCGGGTCGAGCGGGTGACCGGGACGGTCGATACGGTCGAGATGGTCGAGGCGGTCCAGTACGTAGTCGACGTAGCGGCCGACCATGCCGGTGCCCAGGACGTCGATCGCGCCGTGGAACTCGGGCGTGTGATTGACCTCGTTGACGAAGAGCTCGCCGTCCGGGCCCTCAAGGAGGTCCACCGCGAGCACGCCCTCACCCATCGCCTCCGCGGTGGCGACCAGGAGCTTCTCCAGGTCGGGGCCGACCGGGCAGACGACCGGGCGTCCACCGCGCGCGGTGTTGGTGCGCCAGTGGTCGGAGTACTTGTAGATCGCGCCGACCACCTCGCGCCCGAAGACGTACGCGCGGATGTCGCGGCCGGGCTTGTCCACGTAGTCCTGGATGTAGGTGATCTGGTGCTGCGGTCCTGTCAGGGCCGCCTTGTGCTCAAGGACCGCCTCGGCCGTCTCGCGCTCCTTGAGCCGGGCGCCGAGCCGCCCCCAGGATCCGGTGAGGGGCTTGGCCACCACCGGGTAGCCGAAGTCTTCCAGGGCGTCGAGGGCCGCGTCCGGGGTCAGACCCACCAGGACACGCGGAGTGGGGATGCCCGCGTCGAGCAGCCGCAGCGTGGTCAGCAGCTTGTCGCCGCACGTGGTGATGATGTCGTGGCTGTTCACGACGGTCAGGCCCGCGTGTTCGAGCAGCCGTGTCGCGTACACGTTCCGGGTGTGCGAGATCTCCCGGCTCAGCGCGCCCCGGTAGGGCAGCCGGGGCTGGTCCGGGCGGAACACCGCGGTACGGGTGTCGAGCAGTTCGTAGCGCACCCGGCGCCGGTCGAACTCGTCGAGCAGACGGCGCTCCTCGACGCGGATGCGCGAGTGGAGCACGGCGATCGGCGCGGCCGGGTCACTGTCGGCCATGAAGGGGCCGGGCGTGGTCGGATCGGAAATCGAGCCGGTCGCCGAGTCGGCAGTCGAGCCGGTCGCCGAGTCGGTCATCGGATCGGTCGTCGGATCGGTCATTGGGATGCACCCGCTTTCTCGCCCGCGCCCACCGGGACCCGGCCGAGCGCGTCGGTCAGGAGCCCGAGGGCGTCGGTCAGTACGTCGATGGCGAGCCGGTAGTCGCGCAGGTCGATGTGCTCGTGGTCGGTGTGGTCGAGACTCGCGTCGCCCGGCCCGTACGCCGCGACCGGGCAACCCCAGTGCGGCGCCACCACGTTCATGTCGGACGAGCCGAGCTTGACCTTGGCGACCGGCCTGCGACCGCGTCCCCGGATGGCCGCGGTCAGCGCCCGCGCCACCGGGTCGGTGCGCGACGAGCGGACCGCGTCGGTCCGCTCCACCACGGTGATCCGGCCGCCGCGGGCCCGCTCGGTCAGCCAGTCCAGGAGGCCGTCGGTGTCGAAGCCCGGCGGAACCCGGCACGAGATGTCGAGCACGGCCCGCTCGATGTCACCGCTCATCCCCACCAGAGCGGGCAGCGCCTGCTCGAAGAAGGGAGCGTCCGGATGGAACAGGGCCAGCTTGTCCCGGAGCCCGGACCAGAACCCGGTGGCGACCTCGGTGGCCTTCTCCTCCGGGCTGCTGGTGTGGGCGGCAGGACGCTCGACCTCGTAGCGAAGACGCAGGATGCCCTTGTAGCCGAGCACCACCCCGTCGACCCCGCTCGGTTCGCCGATCACCAGCGCGTCGGGTGCGTACCGGTCGATCAGATGGCGCGCCCCCTTGGACTCCCGCTCCTCCTCCACGGCCCCGACCACGACGATCCGGGCTGCGGTACCGGTGTTCGCGGCGCGGGCCGCGGCCCATGCCATCGCGGCCAGCGGGCCCTTGGCGTCGACGGTGCCCCGGCCGTGCAGCACGTCCCCCTCACGGACGACGGGCAGGATGCCGGGCACGGTGTCGATGTGCCCGAGCAGCATGATCACCGGACCATCGGCTCCACCGGTCTCACCGACCGCGTTGCCCGCGTCGTCGACGTACGCGGTGAAGCCGGCCGACTTGAACCAGCGCACAAGAGCCCGCGCGGCCGTCTCCTCGCCGCCCGACACGGAGGGCGTGCCCACGAGTTCGAGCAGCAGGGGTACGGGGTCGGGTTCTGCCGGCGCCGTGGCGGCGGAGCGGGATTCGTTCACGGCCTGGACTCCCCGGCGGCCGGGCCGATCGCGTTGTAGTCGACGAGCAGCATGTCGCGCACGCCCTCGCCGTCGGTCGCCGCGATCGGCGTGACCTCGTGCATGATCGCCGCGTCCACGACCACCATCCCGTCCAGCGGGTCGAGCAGCGTGAGCCGGGTGTCCGGACGCCCGTCGCGGTAGACGATCGACTCGCCGCCGACACAGCCGCGCCGACCGAGCAGGTGCATGCCTATGTAGTCGTGCCCGTCGCGGTGGCGGCCCTCGGGGGTGGGCAGTCCCGGTGTGGCACCGGCGATGGTGCGCACGAAGTGCAGCCCGATCTCCCACCGCGTACGGTCGTCGCCGCTGCGGATGAGCCGCAGGCCGTCGGCGAGCAGGCGGAGCAGCACCGGGTGCGACAGGTGCTCCTGGGCGACGGGCTCGAAGAGGCGGGCCCGGCCCATGTGGATCGGGATGTGCTCGGCGGACTGCTGGAACACGGAGTGCTCCAGCGGCGTGAACTCCGGTTCCGACCCGGTGATCTCGGCACGCACCCGGCCGTAGCGGCGGTAGCGGTAGGTGCTGCCGCCGAGGTTCTGGTCGAGCGCCAGGTCGTCCCAGAGGGCCTGGAAGGAGGAGAGGGTCTCGGGGGTGAACCGGTCGGGGGTGTGGGCGGCGCGCAGCACGGTGAAGCCCTCGATGAAGAGCTCCGATCCGGCGAGCTCGGTCGCCAGGGCGCGGTCCGCGCCTGCGTCACTGCTTGCTGCTGCGCCGATCGCCTGGTTGGTGATCACGGGTGCGGTGGCCATACGGAGCTCTCCATTCGGCCGCCCGGACTGCCGGGCGGTGTCGTTACGGGCGGTGCGCGTCAGGGAGTTGGTCACGCGTGGTGGTGCGCGTCAGGGAGGTGGTCGCGAGTGGTGGTGCGTGCGTCAGAGAGTTGGTGGGAGGCGTCAGCCCGCGAGGGCTGCCTCGGGTGCCGGTTCGGCGTCGGCCGGTTCGTCGCTGTCGGACGGTTCACCGAGTCGCGCGGCGAGTTGCTCGATGGTGTGGTTGCCGAGCAGCACGGACAGCGGCACCGGCGAGCCCGCGTCCGAGAGCAGTTGGAACACCTGGACCGCGCGCAGCGAGTCCCCGCCCACGTCGTAGAAGTCGTCCTCGACCCCGATGTCCCGCACGCCGAGCACCTCGGACCACAGCTCGACGAGGGCGGACTCGTCGGCGGTACGTGGTGCCACCCGCTCGCGCCGCTCCACCAGGCCTTCTGGTGGGGGGAGTTGGGTGGTGTTGGTCTTGCCGTTGGGGTGTTGGGGGAGGGTGGTGAGGTGGGTGAGGTAGGTGGGGATCATGGCTGGGGGGAG
>NZ_JBVIHP010000049.1:0-32061 GCF_055570235.1 Streptomyces sp. NPDC031274
CCCCCCCCCCCCCCCCCCCCCCCCCCCCCCCCCCCCCCCCCCCCCCCCCCCCCCCCCCCCCCCCCCCCCCCCCCCCCCCCCCCCCCCCCCGCTGCCGTATGCCAAACGTGACGTGTGTCATGTCCCTGCCGTGGGCAACGCTCGTGCATGAAACCACCACCAGGCTCCGACGAGGAACGCCTCGCCCAGCTCGGCTACACCCAGGTCCTGGCCCGCCGCATGTCCGCGTTCTCCAACTACGCGGTCTCGTTCACGATCATCTCGGTCCTGTCCGGCTGCCTCACCATGTACCTGTTCGGCATGAACACCGGCGGTTCCGCCCTGATCACCTGGGGCTGGGTCGGGGTCGGCCTCATGACGCTGTTCGTCGGGCTCGCGATGGCGGAGATCTGTTCCGCCTACCCGACATCGGCCGGGCTCTACTTCTGGGCGCACCGCCTCGCGCCCTCGCGGACCGCTGCCGCCTGGGCGTGGTTCACGGGGTGGTTCAACGTGCTCGGGCAGGTCGCCGTCACCGCCGGGATCGACTTCGGCGCGGCCTCGTTCCTGGGCGCCTACCTAAATCTGCAGTTCGATTTCCAGGTCACCGAGGGCCGTACGATCCTGCTCTTCGCCGCGATCCTCGTGCTCCACGGCCTGCTCAACACCTTCGGCGTGCGCATCGTGGGGCTGCTGAACAGCGTCAGCGTCTGGTGGCACGTCTTCGGGGTCGCCGTCATCGTCGGCGCGCTCGCCTTCTCGCCGGACTCGCACCAGTCGGCGTCCTTCGTCTTCACCGAGTTCGTGAACAACACGGGGTGGGGCAGCGGGCTGTACGTGGCCCTCATCGGGCTGCTGATGGCCCAGTACACCTTCACCGGCTACGACGCCTCCGCGCACATGACCGAGGAGACCCACGACGCGTCCACCGCCGGGCCCAAGGGCATCGTCCGCTCCATCTGGACGTCCTGGATCGCCGGTTTCGTACTGCTCCTGGGCTTCACCTTCGCCATCCAGTCGTACGACGGCGCCCGCGAATCGGCGACGGGGGCGCCGCCCGCCCAGATCCTCCTCGACGCGCTCGGCGCGACCACGGGCAAGCTGCTCCTCCTGGTCGTCATCGGCGCACAGCTGTTCTGCGGCATGGCGTCCGTGACCGCCAACTCCCGGATGATCTACGCCTTCTCGCGGGACGGAGCGCTGCCGTTCTCGCACATCTGGCACTCGGTCAACCCGCGTACGCGCACACCCGTCGCGGCGGTCTGGCTCGCGGCCATCGGCGCGCTCGTCCTCGGCCTGCCCTACCTGATCAACGTCACGGCGTACGCGGCGGTGACGTCCATCGCCGTCATCGGCCTCTACATCGCCTACGTCATCCCGACCCTGCTCCGGCTCCGCAAGGGGGAGGAATTCGAGCGCGGTCCGTGGCACTTGGGCCGCTGGTCACGTCCGATCGGCATCGTGGCGGTGGCCTGGGTCGGCGTGATCACGGTCCTCTTCATGCTGCCGCAGGTCTCACCGATCACCTGGGAGACCTTCAACTACGCCCCGATCGCGGTCCTGGCCGTCCTCGGCTTCGCCACGACCTGGTGGCTCGCGTCGGCCAGGCACTGGTTCCTCAACCCGGACCACGCGCGCACGGCGGCCCGCGAGGCGGCCCGGCGCGGGGCCCCGGAACCGACCGATCCCTGACGGTGCCGTGGCCGTCAGCGGCCCGTCGCGGAACCCGCGACGGGCCAAGGAGGCGATACCCGATCGGACGGCGCGGCCTGTCCGGCTATGCTCGGGGGGTGCGTCCGCACGGACCGTTAGCTCAATTGGCAGAGCAGTGGACTTTTAATCCATTGGTTGTGGGTTCGAGTCCCACACGGTCTACGGAAAAATCGGGCCCTGACCTGCGGCTTTAGCCGAAGGTCAGGGCCCGACCCGTTCCTGGTGATCGTTAGGCCGGCTGATCAGGCGATGACGGGGACGGTCTCGGCGCTGTTGGTGGACCAGTTGGTGACGATGGGCTTGTCGACCTCGGCGGGCTCGGGGAGCTTGAGCTCGGCCGGGTTGGGGTCGGCGTCGGTGAGGGAGACGATGACGCTCTCGAACTGCTTGCCGCCGTCGCCGTCGGTGGTCTTGGGGCTGATGCCGGTGTAGGCGACAGCGGATCCGCCGAGCTTGATGGGGTCTTCGCCGCCCTGCCCGACGGGGGATGCGGCGCCGTCGGCGCCCGAGCCGAAGCCCACGCTGGGGGTGTTGACGTCCAGGTAGCAGTTGATGCCGGACTTGGCCTTGGCGGTGACGAGGTAGTAGCCGCCGGCCTGGGACTTCTCGGTGAGCGTGAAGGTCACGTCGTTGGTGCCGCAGGCCTGCCCGTAGCCGCCCTTCTTGTCGTCGCCGGTCCCGGAACCGGTCTTGTCCTTGGCGTCGCCAGAGCCAGAGCCAGAGCCGGAGCCGGAGCCGGAGCCAGAGCCGGCGTCGGAGTCGGAGCCGCTGGACGAGCTGTCCTTGGAGGGGCTCTCGGTCTTGCCGCTGTCGGCGGTGGAGGAGGCGGTGGAGGTGTCGGCGCTCGTGGTGTCGTCGGGGCCGCACGCGGTGGCGGTGGCAGCGAGGGCCGTCACTGCCGCCGCAGCCAGGATGAGGCGGGTGGACCGGGCGGTACGACGCGAGCGCATGAAGTTCTCCAGTGGGCTGTCGGTGGGGGTGTCTCCTGCTGACACCCCCGACACTAGGGCCGCCTTGATCCTCAAGTGGTCCTGAGAATGTCCGCGTTCTGTCCCAGCAACCACGCCTCCACGAAGCGGCGTTGGGTGCCCGGCCCCAGCTGCCGAAGACCCGCACGGTCTACGGCTCAGGCACGACTCAGGCACGACTCAGGCCCAGGTCGGACAGCTTCTGAGCTGAGCCTGCCGCGTGGTCGATCGGTACGTCACCCGGCCGCCCCTCGCCCGAACGGCCCCGCCGCGCCTGCGCCCCCGCGCCCCCCGGGTGACGCTGGGCCTGCCACGTGGCCGATCCGGAGGTACAGCATGGGTTCCCGAATGGGTTCCGTACGACGGGCTCTCGTGATGGTGCTCGTGCCGCTGCTGGTCGGGGTCTCGGCGGCCTGCGGAGGGCCCGGGGGCGGCAGTGACGGGGCGACCGAGCGGGCGCGCCCCGCCGAGCAGGGCTTCGAGCACCCCGGCGTGCTCGTCAGCAAGGAGCAGCTGAAGCGCGTGCGCGCCCATGTCGAGGCGCGCGAGCAGCCCTGGCTGACGGCGTTCGAGCGGATGCGGGACAGCAAGTACGGCGCCGCCGACTACAAGGCCAAGCCGTACGCCGTCGTCGAGTGCCCGCCCGACACCCGCCCCGGACAGGGCTGCGTGGAGGAGCGCGAGGACGCCATCGCCGCGTACACCCAGGCCCTCCTCTGGAACATCACCGGCGAGCGCGCGCACGCGAAGAAGGCCGTGCAGATCATGGATGCCTGGTCTGAGGTGATCACCCGGCACACGGAGGCCAACGCGGGCCTCCAGACGGCCTGGGCCGCCTCATCGTGGGCGCGCGCCGCCGAGGCCGTGCGCTACACCTACGACGGCTGGAGCGACGGCGAACTCCTGCGCTTCGAGCGGATGCTGCGCAACGCCTATCTGCCCCAAGTGCGCGACGGATCGGCCGATTTCAACGGCAACTGGGATCTCCTGATGGCCGACGCGACCATCAGCATGGCCGTCTTCCTCAACGACCACGAGTCCTTCGAGAAGGCGGTGACGCACTTCAGGACCCGCGTGCCCGCCTACTTCTATCTGAAGTCGGACGGACCGCTGCCGGTCTCGCCCGCGGGCAGCGGCATCAACACTCCGGAGAAGCTCCAGAAGTACTGGTTCGGGCAGAAGACCTTCGCCGACGGGCTCTCCCAGGAGACCTGCCGCAACTTCAAGCACGCCAGCTACTCGCTCGCGGCCACCGCGCACATCGCCGAGACCGCCTGGCACCAGGGCGTGGACCTGTACGGCGAGGTCAAGGAGCGGCTGCGGGCCGCCCTTGAGTTCCACTCCAAGTACCAGCTCGGCGCCAAGGCACCTCAGTGGCTGTGCGGCGGCAAGGTGCAGCGCGACATGGGGCCCGACACCGAGGTCGGCCTCAACCACCTGCGGGATCGGCTGAAGCTCGACCTGCCGGAGACGGAGAAGCTCACGCGGAAGGGGCGGCCCGAGGGGACGGACGATCTGTTCGTGGCCTGGGAGACGCTGACGCATGCCGAGAACGTGTGAGTGGTGAGCGGTGCGAGCGGTGGGTGGTGGGCTCCGTTCGCGGGTGGTTCTCCACCGGTTCGCTTTCACTCCCCCTGATGGCGTAGAGTTGCATTCAACGGCGCGGGGTGGAGCAGCTCGGTAGCTCGCTGGGCTCATAACCCAGAGGTCGCAGGTTCAAATCCTGTCCCCGCTACTAAAGACCGAAGGCCCGGATCCATTACTGGATCCGGGCCTTCGGTGTTTTTTGCGTAAGTGTGCGTGCGGTGCGTAGTTTCATGGTCACTATGAGTCGTCTGCGAACCGTGCTGTCGGTGGTGCTGCTCGCCGCCTGTGCGCTGTTCGTCGGCGCGTGCCACGGCCCCCACGGTCTCGCCCCCGCGGGAACCAGCGTGGTCGCTCCGGCCCACCATGTCTGTCCGGGAGCGGGGCACGCGGAGCACGCGGGTGCCGGGCGGCAGGCCGCGGGGGCGCCGGCGGAGCGCAAGCGGGGCGAGCGCGGGAGCGGCGGACGGGCGGCGGCGTGGCCGTTCGTGCGGTGGAGCGGCTGGGGGAGCGGCGGGGCGAGCGAGCGGGCGGAGTGCGCGCGGACGCGGGCCGGGCCGCCGCTCGCGGGGCAGCGGCTTCTCGTCGCCATCGGGGTGGACCGGAACTGACGGGTGCGCAGTGCGCGCGTCCCCCGTACCGAGTACCCGAGAGCCCGAAGGGCATCACGCACATGATCAGCAAGCTTCAGCCCGCGGCGACCGCCGTGGGGAACACACCCGTGCTCTGGATCGACGAGCCGTCCCCCGACGGCGGGCGCGGCTACTGGGCCAAGCTGGAGGGCTTCAACTTCGGCGGGATCAAGGACCGCGCCGCCCTCCACATGGTCGAACGGGCACGGGCGCGCGGCGATCTGCGGCCCGGCGCACCCATCGTCGAGTCGACGTCCGGCACGCTCGGGCTCGGTCTCGCGCTCGCCGGGGTGCGCTGGGGGCATCCCGTGCACATCGTCACCGACCCGGGCCTCGAACCCATCGTGGAGCGGATGCTGGCCGCCCACGGGGCTCGGGTGCACGTCGTACGCGAACCCTGTGGCGAGGGCGGGTGGCAGCAGGCGCGGGTGGACCGGGTCGGCGAGCTGATGGCGGTCCTGGGGGAGGGGGCCGCGGATACGGGTGGGGCGTGGTGTCCGGATCAGTACAACAACCCGGACAATCCGGCCGCTTACGGCGGGCTCGCCGCTGAACTCGTCGAGCAGCTCGGCCAGTTCGACGTGCTCGTCTGCGCGGTCGGGACCGGCGGGCACTCGGGCGGGATCGCGCGGGCCCTGCGGGGCGGGGCCCTGCCGGGTCTTGAGCTGGTGGGCGTGGACAGCGTCGCCTCCACGATCTTCGGGCTCGCCGCGGGGCCGCGGCTTATGCGGGGGCTCGGTTCGTCCATCCATCCGGGGAACGTCGACCACGGCGCCTTCGACGAGGTCCACTGGGTCGGTCCTGCCGAAGCCGTGCACGCGGCGCGGCGGCTCGCGGCCCGGCAGTTCGCCACCGGGGGCTGGAGCGTGGGGGCGGTGGCGCTCGTGGCCGGCTGGCTGGCCCGGACGCGACCGCGCGGGACACGGATCGCCGCGGTCTTTCCCGACGGGCCGCAGCGGTACTTCGACACGGTGTTCAGCGATGAGTTCTGCGCGGGGCACGGCCTGTTGGGAGGTGGGGCGGTCGTGCCGTCGGCCCCGCAGGAGGTGGCCGGGCCGGGGGAGTGGGTGACCGGGTGGTCGCGGTGGTGTCCGCGGCGGCGGTCCCGGTGCGCGCTGGTGGGCGGGATCGAGAGGGAGACGGGGGGCGTCCAGTGAGTCACGTCTGGCGCCGGGCGCGTGCGTTCGATCCGGCCGTGCAGCTCCTCTTCGTCAATCAGTTCACCATCAACCTCGGCTTCTACATGCTGATGCCCTATCTGGCGGCGCATCTGTCGGGCGGCCTCGGGCTCGCCGCCTGGGCGGTCGGCCTGGTGCTCGGCGTGCGCAACCTCTCCCAGCAGGGCATGTTCCTGGTCGGCGGCGCACTGGCCGACCGCCTCGGCTACAAGCCCCTGATCGTCGCGGGCTGCGCCCTGCGCACCATCGGCTTCGGCGCGCTCGCCTTCGCACAGACGCTGCCCGTCCTGATCGCCGCGTCGATGGCGACCGGCCTGGCGGGGGCGCTGTTCAATCCGGCGGTACGGGCGTACGTCGCCGCCGATGCCGGGAACGAGGAGCGGCGCGTCGAGGCCTTCGCCCTGTTCAACGTCTTCTACCAGGGCGGAATCCTGCTCGGCCCGCTCGTCGGGCTCGCGCTCACGGGGATCGACTTCCGGGTGACGTGCGCGGTCGCGGCGGCGCTGTTCGCGGTGCTTTCGGCGGTGCAGGTGCTGCGGCTTCCCGTACGGCGGCGGGCTGCCGTCGTGGAGGAGCAGGGGCAGGGGCAGGAGCGAGGGCAGTGGCGGGTGGTGCTCGGCAACCGGTCCTTCTGGCTCTTCTCGCTCGCGATGACCGGGTCGTACGTCCTGTCCTTCCAGGTCTATCTCGCGCTGCCCCTGGAGGTGGAGCGCCTTGTGGGGGACGGCACCGCGGGAACCGTCGCGACGAGTGCGCTGTTCGTGGTCTCGGGGCTCGTCGCGCTGGTCGGGCAGCTGAGGATCACGGACCTGTGCCGACGTACGTGGACGCGGGAGCAGTGTCTGGTCGCGGGGCTCGGGCTCCTCGGGGCGTCGTTCCTGCCGCCCGCGCTCGGCGGATCGGGGTACGTCGGGGTCGCGGGGCTGCTGGTGTGCGCGGCGGGGCTCGCGGGGGCGACGGCCGTGCTCTACCCGTTCGAGATGGAGACGGTCGTCGCGCTGTCCGGCGACCGGTGGGTGGCCACGCACTACGGCCTCTACAACACGGTGTGCGGCATCGGCATCACCGCGGGGAACCTCGCGACCGGCACGCTCCTCGGCGTCACCCGGTCCGCGCCCGCTGTGCTGTGGCTCGGCCTCGCGGCTCTGGGCGCCACCTGCGCGCTCGCCCTGCGCGGCCTCTCCCGGACGGGCCGCCTCGCCCCGCAGCCGGTCGGGGCGCCCTGACCCGGGCTAACCCGGTCGGCCCAACACAGGTCGCCCCGCGCCGTCGCTCCGGGAACCCTGGACGAGGACGAGCGCGGTCATGGATCTGGTCCTGGCCGCGGGATTCGGCAGGAGAAGACCGGTGGGGCAGCGAGGAGGAAGCGGCGGCCGAGGGGAGGGGGCGGCGGGCATGGGGTCGGGAGAGCGTGCGAGTGCGGGCGCGGGTGGCGGGAAGCGTGCGGGCGCGAGCGGCGGGAAGCGTGCGGGCGCGGGTGGCGGGAAGCGTGCCGACGGCAAGTCCGCGAGTCGAGGTCCAGGCAGTCGGGGCCCCGGCAGTCAGGGTCCAGGCAGTCGAGGTCTTGGCAGCAGAGGTCCCGGCAAGCGGCCGCGCGGGGCTTCCGGCAAGAGCCCCACCGTCCGGCACGAACGGGCGTTCGTACGGGCGCTTCCGCTGCTGCTCATCGTCGCTGGGATCGTCTACGACACCGTGACCCCGCCCCAATTCACCGCCGCGCCCCTCTTCACCGCCGCCCCGCTCATCGCCGCGCCCTTCTACTCGCTGCTCAGCACCACCGTCATCGGCCTCTGTGCCTCCGTCGCCGTGCTCGGCCTGCACTTCAGGGCCAACACAGGCTCCGACGTCGATGCCGTCACCGAGGTGTTCACCGTGGTGACCGTCGCCGTGCTCGCCGTCCTCATCAACCGCGTCGTGCGCCGCGGCGACGAACAGCTGGCCTCCGCCCGCTCCATCGCCGAGGCCGCCCAGCGTGCCGTACTGCCGCAGCCGGATCCCCGGATCGGCGGGCTCGATGTCGCGGCGCGGTACGAGGCAGCGGAGGCCGACGCGTTCATCGGGGGTGATCTGTACGCCGTTCAGGACACCCCGCACGGCGTACGCGTCATCGTCGGCGACGTACGGGGCAAGGGCATGGGCGCGGTGGCGGCCGTCGCCGTCGTCATCGGGGCGTTCCGGGAGGCCGCCGAGCAGGAGAGCACGCTGGAGGCGGTGGCGCAGCGCCTGGAGCGTGCGCTCGCGCGTGAGGGCACGCGGCGCGACGGGCTCGACGACTTCGAGGGGTTCACCACCGCCATCCTCGCGGAGATCCCGCACAGCGACGGTCTCGTACGTCTCATCAATCGTGGGCACCCGGGGCCGCTGCTCCTGCGCGGCGACGGGCGGCTGTGTGTCCTGTCGGCGACCGAGCCCGCGCTGCCGCTCGGGATGGGCGAACTGGGCGCCTGGCCGGACCGCGCGGACGAGACGGAGTTCCCGCCGGGGGCGATGCTCCTGCTCCACACCGACGGGCTCTCCGAGGCGCGTGACAGCCGGGGCGAGTTCTACGATCCTGCCGCCCGGCTCGGCGGCCGGATCTTCCCGGGACCCAATGGCCCGGACACGCTCCTCGCCACGCTGACCGAGGAAGTGCGGCGGCACACCGGGGGCGGGACGACCGACGACATGGCGCTGCTCGCGGTGCGGCGGCCGTTGGTGACGGGTGACGGTGACGGGTGACGGCGACGGGTGACGCCAGAACCGATGCCACAGGGACCGATGCCGCAGGAACCGATGCCACGGGGACCAATGCCACAGGGACCGATGTCACAGGCCGTGACTGAAGGACACCGCTCCGCATAACAACTGACGTACCGTCAAGGGGATGTGAAGCTCCGGTGTGTGAAGAAGTGGGGTCAACTCGCCCCGTTCCTACCCCCGGTGTCCCGGTAAGTACTGGCCAGATCCGTTAACGATCAACTGGAACAGCTTGGAATACGACCCCGCTGTCTATTAACGTTCGATAACGCAGCGCGGTCGTCCCAACCGACACTCGAGTCGGCTCCGCGCGCACGCGCCTAATCCCGCAAGGGAGCCGGGGAACCACTAATTGGGGTGAATCGGTCATCTGTGCATCCGTGCCAGATGCTCGTAGGAGACCTTCCTGCTCCGAACCCGTCAGCTAACCCGGTAGGCGAGAAGGAAGGAAAGGAGTGCGCCCCGGTGGCGTCCAACCGCCCTGCCCCCCAAGGCACTTATGTACCGAATGATGACGATTTCGGCGGGTACGACGACAATTCCTGGGAGGAATGGAATCCCACCGAGGAGTCCGTCCGCCCGGTCCGCGGCAGGCACCGCGTCCACAAGCGGGGCGGTGGCGGGCTCGCCCGCAGCTCCACGGTTCTCGGTGTAGGCGTCATCGCCGCCGTCGGCGCGGGCGGCATCGCCACCGCGCAGGGCGGCAAGCCCCCGGTCTCCATAGAGATGCCGGACCTCTCGGCCGTCACGGACTCGCTGCCGGAGGCCAAGTCGCTCCCGGGCGTGGGGTCCTTGATATCCGACGGCTCCGATTCCTCCGACTCCGCCGCCGCGGAGAACGGCGTCGCGGTGGCCGCCGCGCCGCTGAGCGCCGCCGGTCTCAGCACCACCGACGCCGAGCAGGGCTCCACGGACGCGGGCGAGGCGCTGCGGGCCCGCATCATGGAGCAGGCCGAGAACCAGCAGGACCAGGCGGACGACGCGGTCCAGAAGGCGGCCGAAGAAGCCGCCGTCAAGCAGGCAGCCGCACAGGCCGCCGCCAAGCAGACCGCGGCCGAGAAGAAGATCGCCGCCGAGAAGGCCGCCGCGAAGAAGAAGGCCGAGGCGGAGGCCAAGAAGAAGGCCGAGGCGGAGCGCCTGGCCAAGCTCGCGAAGAGCTACACACTGCCCGTCGGCTCGTACACGCTCACCGGCACCTTCGGTCAGCCCGGCTCCATGTGGTCCTCCGGCTACCACACGGGCCTGGACTTCGCGGCTCCGACGGGTACGCCGATCAAGGCCATCCACTCCGGCACCATCAAGGAGGCCGGCTGGGCGGGGGCGTACGGCTACCGCACGGTCCTGGAGCTCGACGACGGCACCGAGCTGTGGTTCTGCCACCAGTCGTCGATGAGCGTCAGCGTCGGTCAGAAGGTCACCACCGGCGAGGTCATCGGCCGCGTCGGCGCGACCGGCAACGTGACGGGGGCCCACCTCCACCTGGAGGTCCACCCGGGCGGCGACTCGACCGGGGTGGACCCGGCGGCGTGGCTGCGCGGCAAGGGCCAGTCGCTCTGATCGACCTGCTTTGATCCGGTCTCCGGTCGCTCTGACCGACCCGCTCCGATCTGGTCGCTCCGGTCCACCCGCTCTGATCCGGTCACTCTGAAGCAGCCTCCGAACTCCGGCGGTCCTGGCGACAACCCCCCGACGTCAGGGCTGCCGGTTCGGCGCGCCCGCTCTTCTCCGGTCTGGTGCCGCTGTACGGAATGCGACGCTCTGTAAGGGCGTTGTCTTCCTCATGACTTCTCTCCGCAAGCTCGGCTCGTCCGACCTCGACGTCTTCCCGCTCGCCCTGGGCGGCAATGTCTTCGGCTGGACGGCAGACTAGGCGCAGTCCTTCTCCGTGCTCGACGCCTACACCGCCGCCGGCGGCAACTTCATCGACACCGCCGACGTCTACTCGGCCTGGGTGCCCGGCAACAAGGGCGGCGAGTCCGAGCACGTCATCGGCGACTGGCTCGCCGCACGCGGCAACCGTTCCGACGTCGTGCTCGCCACGAAGGTCGGCGCCCACCCCGATTTCAAGGGTCTGTCCGCGAACACCATCAAGTCCGGTGCCGAGGAGTCGCTGCGCCGCCTGCGCACGGACTACATCGACCTCTACTACACGCACTACGACGACCCGACCGTCTCCGTCGAGGAGATCATCGGCGCGCTCGACGACCTGGTGACGTCCGGCAAGGTCCGCGCCATCGCCGCGTCCAACGTGACCGCCGAGCGGCTCCAGGAGTTCCTCGACTTCTCCGACCGCGAGGGCCTCGCGCGCTACGCGGCGCTCCAGCCGCACTACAACCTTGTCTCGCGCGACACGTACGAGGGCTCGCTCCAGGAGGTCGCATCGCGCTCCGGCCTGGCCGCCGTCCCGTACTACGCGCTCGCCTCCGGCTTCCTGACCGGCAAGTACCGCCCGGGCACGCAGGTCGACAGCGCGCGGGCCGCGGGCGCAGGCAAGCACCTGGAGACCGAGCGGGGCCGACGGGTGCTCGCCGCGCTCGACGAGGTCGCTCAGGCCCGCGGCGCCGAGATCGCGACCGTGGCCCTGGCCTGGCTCGCGGCTCAGCCGACGGTGGCGGCGCCGATCGCGTCGGCCCGTACGGTCGAGCAGCTGCCCGCGCTGCTGGCGGTGGGGGAGCTCGAACTGACGGAGGCCGAGGTGGCGACGCTCACGGCGGCTTCCGCCTAGGGAGGCCCCAGGGCCTCTCGTTCGGGCCCTAGCCGCGGTAGGGGTTGTACGCGGGGTAGGGCATCGCCGGTTGGGCGTACGGATATCCGTAGGGCTGTTGGTACGGCCGCGGGTATGACTGCGCGTACGGCTGCTGGTACCCGTACGGCTGTGGGTGCTGTGGGTGTTGCGGGTACCCGTACGGCGGCGGCATCGGTACGAGAACCGGTGCCGTCGCGCGCGCCGCGTAGGCGAGTGCGGGCCGTGCCGCCTCACGGCGCTCCCACAGCGCGTGCAGCAGCTCCCGCTCCCGTACGACGAAGTCGGCGCCCGCGCGGCCCTTGCGCCCCCGGTGCCGCAGGAGCGCGAGGGAGGTCGCGTACGTCTCGTACTGGGCGACCGTGCGCGCCGCGGCCTTGCCCTGCGTGTACGAGGCGTAGTCACGGGCGAGCGTGCGGGCGCGCATCGTGCCGAGCGCGTACGGCTCGGGCGCGGTGAGCCAGCCCGCGAGCGCGTACGCGGGCAGTTCCGCGCGCACGATGCGCAGGCCGCGCTGCCTGATCCAGATCACCAGCCAGGTGAGCAGGCCGAACGACGGCAGCATGAAGAGCGCGTACACGGCGAAGAAGCCGTAGTCCCCGAAGCTCGCCGAGCCGTTCCACAGGGCGTGCAGGCCCATCGCCAGGAGGAGTCCGCCGACCGGGAGCAGGACGCGGCGCCAGTTCTGCCGGTCGGCGCTGAGCGCGGCGATGCCGAAGCCGATGCCGGTGAGCACGGTGAAGAGCGGGTGTGCGAAGGGCGACATCACGACGCGTACGAAGAACGTCGCCGCCGTCACGGACGCGAGCCCGGTCCCGCCGTTGAGCTGGTCGGTGCCGAAGGCGCTGCCGAGATAGAGGATGTTCTCGGTGAACGCGAAACCGGTGGCGGTCACTCCGGCGATCACCACGCCGTCGACGATGCCGGTGAACTCGCGTCTGCGGAAGAGGAAGACGAGCAGGACGGCCGCGGCTTTCGCGCTCTCCTCGACGATCGGCGCTATGACCGTCGCTCCGAGGTTGTCCGCGCTGGTGGGGTCGGCCGTGGCGGTGGCTATCCAGCGGGTCGCGAAGCTGTTGGCGACGATCGCTATGAGGGCCGCGGCGCAGGCGCCCCAGGCGAAGGCGAAGAGCAGATTCCGCCAGGGGCCCGGCTGGACCCGTTGCAGCCAGCGGAAGGCGGCCACCAGGAGCGGCACGGGCAGCGTCGCGAGGCCGAGCCCGACCAGGAAGCCCTGGGTGCCGGTCTGTTCCCGGACCAGGGCCAGGATCACGAGGCCGGACAGGGCGAGCAGCGTGACCAGGGCGGCGGCGCGTATCGCCCGCCGCTGCCACCAGCGCGCGTGCCGCAGCCCGGCGGGCCCTGCGGGGGGCATCGGGTGCGGGTGCGGAGAACTGGTGGCCACGCGTTGACCCTAACGAGGGACGGGGGTGGGCCGCGACGGTGTCTCAGGCCGCGTGGCCGGTATCGCGGGTCCCGTGGCCGGTATTGCGGGTGACCGTGGCCGATATCTCCGGTGTCTCAGGCCTCCTGGCCGGTTGGACGGCGGACGGGCAGGTCATGACGTATGGCGGAACAGCAGGTCATGCCGCACGGCGGAACAGCAGGTCATGGACCACATGTCCCTTGTCCAGGCCCTGGCCCTCGAACCGGGTGAGGGGGCGGAAGGCGGGGCGTGGTGCGTAGCCGCCGTCGGGCCGGGTGTTCTCGAAGGCGGGGTGCGCGGTGAGCACCTCCAGCATCTGCTCGGCGTACGGCTCCCAGTCGGTCGCGCAGTGCAGCACGGCGCCGGGCTTCAGGCGGGGCGCCGCGAGGTCGAGGAAGTCGGGCTGGATGATGCGGCGCTTGTGGTGACGGGCCTTGGGCCAGGGGTCGGGGAAGTAGACGCGGAGGCCGCTGAGCGAGGCGGGCGGGAGCATTTCGCGGAGCAGGATGACGGCGTCGCCGTTCGCGACGCGGATGTTGTCCAGGCCGTTCCGCTCGGCGAGGCCGAGGAGGTTTCCCTGGCCCGGGGTGTGCACGTCGACCGCGAGGATGCCGGTGTCCGGATCGTCGGCTGCCATCTGGGCGGTGGCCTCACCCATGCCGAACCCGATCTCGAGTACGACGGGTCGCTCACCGCCGAACATCTCGGCGAGGTCGAGGGTGCGCTGCCCGTCGATGTCCAGTCCCCACGTGGGCCACAGCCGCTGTAGCGCGTCCGCTTGGCCTGCGGTCACCCGGCTCCGCCGGGGCTGGAAGCTGCGGATCCGGCGCTCGAAGTGCGACCCGGCGGGGTCGGGGGCAGGGCCGTCGGGGAAGCGGGGCTCGCCCTTCGGGCGGGGGGTGCGGGGGCGCTCGGGGGCGGGGTTCGACTCAGACACAGTGCGGGGATTTTATCTCCCCGACCCCGCCCCTCCCCGAGAACCCGCTTGGCGCGGGGGCCCTGTGCCTTGTACGTGCCGTCATCACCGGCTTCGCCGAGTTCGTCCTCAAACGCCGGACGGGCTGAAGATTTCAGCCCGTCCGGCATTTGAGGCCATCTTGTCGGGGGTCAAGGGGGCGGAGCCCCATGGTTTCGGGAAGGGGCGGGATGGGGGAGAGCCCCGCAGGGCCTGCCCCTACAGCAACGCCAGCACCCGTCGAGCGACCTCACGCCCGATCGGCAGCGAAGCCGTAGCCGCAGGGGAGGGCGCGTTGAGCACATGCACAGCCCGCGCCCCCTCCTGGATGAGGAAGTCATCGACGAGCGTCCCGTCCCGCAGAACGGCCTGCGCCCGCACCCCCGCGGCCACCGGCACAAGATCATCAGAGGTCGCCGCAGGCAGCAGCCTCCGCACCGCCGTGGTGAACGCCCCCTTGGACAGGGACCGCCGAAGCTCCCCCGCCCCATACCGCCAATGCCGCCCGGCCATCCGCCAGGACCCCGGCCAGCCCAGCGTCCCCGCGAGCTCCAGAGGCCGCACCACACCCCATCCGTACCCCTCGCGGGCCAGCGCCGGGACCGCGTTGGGCCCCACGTGGACCCCGCCCCCGATGCCCCGCGTCAGATGCACCCCCAGGAAGGGGAAGGCCGGATCCGGCACCGGATACACCAGGCCCCGCACCAGCTCGGGCCGCGCCAGGTCGAAGTACTCCCCCCGGAAGGGCACGATCCGCATCCCGGGGTCGTCACCGGCGAGCATCGCCACGCGGTCGCAGTGCAGGCCCGCGCAGTTGACGAGGACCTTCCCCCGCACCACCGAACCGTCGGCCGTGCGAACGGCGACACCGAGCGTCTCGCGCCGGTCGATGCGGACGACGTCCGCCCCGTACCGGACATCCGCCCCCGAGGCGTCCGCGAGCACCTGCGCCACCGAGCCGTAGTCACAGATCCCCGTGGAACCGACCTGGATGGCGGCGAGCCCCCGCACCTCGGGTTCGTACTCCGAGATCTGTGCGGGGCCGAGCTCCCGCACCGGAATGCCGTTCTCCCTGCCGCGCTGGACGAGTCCGTGCAGGCGGGGCAGCTCGGAGCGCTCCGTGGCGACGATCAGCTTGCCGGTGACCTCGTGCGCGATGCCGTACTCCGCGCAGAACTTGACCATTTCGGCGGCGCCCCGCACCGCGTACCGCGCCTTCAGTGAACCGGGGCGGTAATAGATCCCGCTGTGGATCACCCCGCTGTTGCGTCCCGTCTGGTGCCGGGCGGGGCCCGACTCCTTCTCCAGGACGGTGACCCGTGTCCCCGGCGCGGCGCGCGTGATGGCGTACGCCGTCGACAGACCGACGATCCCGCCACCGATCACCAGCACATCACAGTCGTACGTCACGGCCCGGACCATCCCGCATCACCTCCCACCCCGATAGTGCACTGCGCCACTGACAACGCCCCCAAACCCAGCGAGGACCGCAGGGTTACAGGGCGCGGAAATGCTGTTGCCGTTTCGGCGGTGCATGGCGGTTCATGTGGGTGCATGCGGGACATCTCGGGCGGCCCTTGATCATTACCTGAACCCCTACGCGGGAGCCATGAGCAGCGGCCGCGCCCGCTCCCGCAGCTCCACCACTCTCGGCTCGTCCCCGTACGGCTCAAGGCGGTGCAGCAGGTCCTTCACGTACTCCGTGGTCCGCGCGGACGAGATGCGCCCCGCGACCTCAAGCGCGCGCGTGCCCTGCTCGCAGGCCGCGTCCAGATTCCCCGACTCCAGTTCGGCGACCGCCGAGACCACGAGCCGCAACCCGTGCGAGCGCACGAACTCCTCCGTCGGCCGCGAAAGGGCCTGCTCCGTGAAGCGCCGCACCTGGCGGGGCGCCTTCAGGTCGCGGTAGCACTCGGCGGCGTCCGCCGCGAAGCGGTCGTATCCGTAGAACCCGAGCCACGACGGGTCGTTGTCACCGTCCCTGGCCCGCTCCAGCCATCCCTCGGCGGCCCGCAGCGCCGCCCCGGCGGCCTGCGCGTCATTGGCGCGTGCGTGCGCGCGTGCCTCGACGAGGCGGAAGAAGCTCATCGTGCGTGCGGTGGCCAGACCGCGGTTGCGCTCCAGGGCTGCCTGCGCGAGGTCGACGCCCTCGTCGCCGAAGCCGCGGTAGGTCGCCTGGAGGGACATGGAGGCGAGGACGTACCCGCCTAAGGGCACGTCGGCGGCTGCGCGGGCCAGGCGCAGGGCCTGGATGTAGTAGCGCTGGGCCGCTTCCTGCTGGCCGGTGTCGAACGCCATCCAGCCGGCCAGGCGCGTCAGCTCGGCCGACGCCCCGAAGAGCGAGCGGCCCACCTCGTCCGAGTACGAACCGAGCAGCAGCGGCGCCGCCTCGACCCGCAGGCACTCGGGGACCATCGACGAACGCCAGTCACCGCCGCCGTACTTGGAGTCCCAGCGGCGGGCGTCCTCGGCGGCCTCCCGCAGTTTCAGCACGTCGCTGTGGCCGACCTTGATCGACTGCCCGCTGTTCGCGCCGTTCGTGCCGTCTTCGGTGAGGCCCACGTCGTGCGGCTCGTCCAGGATGACGTCACGGGCGACCGAGCTGTCGGCCGGGGTTATCAGCCAGCGTGAGGCGGGCGTCGCGTACGCGCTCACCGCGAAGGAGCCCGCGAGGGACTGCCAGATGCCGCCGCTGCCCGCGCGCCTGCCCGCCAGATCGAGGCGGTAGAGCTCGGTGGCCGACTTGACCGCGGCGCCCACGTCGCGCGGGAAGGCCAGGCCCACCTCAGGCGCGGGATCGGCGTCCGCGAGCCCGATCTCGTGCAGCGGCACGGGGCGGCCGAGCTTCTGCCCGATGGCCGCGGCGATGAGATGCGGGGCGGCGCCCTGCGGCACCATGCCCTTGGACACCCACCGGGCCACCGACGTCTTGTCGTAACGAAGCGTCAACCCGCGTTGAGCGCCGAGGTCGTTGACCCTGCGCGCGAGTCCCGCATTGCTGATTCCCGCGAGGGCGAGAACGGTGCCGAGCTTTTCGTTCGGCCCGCGTTGCTCCCTGGACATGGCCACCCCTCGACACAGACGGCTGCCGTGCAGTGGCTTGACCGCGCGGCATTCGTGCTGCGTTCCCCCAGGGACAGCGGCGTCCGCGACTACGACCGCCGTGGCTGGGAACTTCGGCCGCAAGAGCATTTGGCCGAGCCCCCAGGTATATGCCTCCGCGAAAACATCAGCACACACAGCGTAGTTCGCCGAATCCCAAGCGTTAAGAGGCGCAGATCCGGATGGCGAGATTGTTGCCGGTAGCGAAACACGGGAGCGCCGGGGTGTGCTCCGGGTGTGTGGCCGTGCGCCCACGCGTGCGCTCTACTCCGGCCACAAGGGGAGCGCTTCCATAGATGGTGCGTGGGTCGGCCCGCTGCGCTGGAGTCAGCGGGCTGGGGGACGCCGCCGCCTCCATCCCCGCGGGCGGCGGACCAGTCCGGGGGGCGAACGAACGCCTCCCGGACTGTGTGTTGCCAGTTGCGGTTCCGTCACGCGAGCGCCATCCGCCGATTTGGCTGAAAATCGCCTCTTCGGAGGTGGGGGTATTGCACCCCCGAACAAGCAGAAGGGCATGGTCGTGCCCTTCAAGTACTGCTCCTCCGGGGCAGATTAAGGGGAGCGCGAGCACCCCCATAGGCACTCCCGCGCGCCTCCTTCGTGGCAGCATGGGCCCCCAGTTCTTCGATGCGCTGGTTGTCCACAGGCTGTGGAGGCAACAATGCGGTGGTTGGTGGGGTGGAGCAGCACTGCCGCGAAACCCTCGGTGGTGGGCTCGGCCGGGGCCACCGGTGAGAACGGCGAGACCGTTCATCCCGTGGGCTCCCAACTCCTCTGGGGCGACCCGGATCCGCTCTGGGCGGTGGGTGACTGGCGCTCCGACGAGGTGCGCACGGTCACGGCCGACGGGCAGACCCGCATCGCGGTCCTCGGTACCTGCGGCGCGAGCGACGAGGAGCTCAGGGTCGGTCTGTTCGCGGCCCGAGGCGGCGCCCTGCGGCACCTGACCGCGTGGTCCGGCAGCTACACCGCGGTCGTGCAGGTCGGGCGCCGTGTCATGGTCGCCGGTGACCTCGCAGGGGCGCGCCCCGTCTTCTACACCCCCTGGGCCTCCGGCACGGCCTTCGCGACGGCCGCGCTGCCCCTTGCCGACCTCATCGAGGCCCACCTGGACATCGGCCACCTCGCCGCGCTGCTCGCCGCGCCCGACGTGCCGGAGGCGCTGCACGACTCGACGCCCTACCAGGGCGTGCGGCGCGTGCCACCGGGGCACGCCCTGGTCCTGCGCGCCGGCGCACGGGAGATCGCCGGGTACGAACACGTGGCGTCCCTCGCGGTCGCCGCGCCCGCCGCCGACGCGTCCACCGCGGTGGACGGCGTCCGTGACGCCCTCGTGGAGGCGGTACGCACCCGACTCGCCGCCCCGCGGCACGTCCCCGGAGCGGACGCCGACCCGGGTCCCGTGCCCGGCATGGGGCCCGCCGAGCGGCGGGCGGCACGCGGGATGCCGGTACCGGGCATCGGCGCCGACCTCTCCGGAGGACCCGCGTCCGCCACCCTCGCGCTGCTCGCCGCCGGCCTCCCCGGGATGCCGGGAACGGTGCTCGGCCATGGCACGGGCGCGGGGGAGCGGCTCCTTGCCGTCACCTTCAACGACCTGGCGAGCAAAGGCCGCGAGGCCGAGCTGGAGCGGGCGGGCGCCATCGCGGCCAACCCGCGCCTGCACCACGTAGTGGTGACCGCGGGCGAAGAGGCCCTCCCCTACGCGGACTTGGAAGGCCCTCTGACGGACGAGCCGAGCTCCGCCCTCGTCACGGCCCAGCGCCACCGCGCGCGGCTCACCTCGGGCAGCGCTGACCACTTCACGGGGTACGGCGCCCGGCAGGTGCTCGATGCCCATCCGGCCCGCCTCGCCGACCTCCTGATGGACCGCAGGCGGCGCCATCTGGTGCGCCCCGTCGCGGCGTTGGCGAAGGCGGACGGCTCCCCGGGCTCCGTCATGGTCCCCGCGCGCGTGTACGGCGCCGCACGCAAACTCTCCCGGATGCCGTACCGCGCGGGCGTCGAATCCCTCGCCGACCGTCTTCTACAGCGCCGCTTCGACGAACCGGGCGGGGCGGTGGGTGCGTCGATGGCCGCCCTCGCGTGGGCCAGGCCGGGGCCCGCGGCGCGCTGGCTGACGGGCGAGGCGCTGGCTGAAGTATCGGTTCGTCTCCAGGACACGACCGGGCGCCCCGGCGCCGGACCCGGCCAGCGCCCCGGCGAATTCCGCGCCCGCGCGGCGCTCGCCCGGCACGCGGCGGACCTGCGCGTCCTGGAGCAGGCGGCCGAGGTCCGCTTCCAGCGCCTGCACGCACCGTTCCTGGACAACCAGGTGGTCCGGGCCTGCCGCGCACTCCCCGTCGCCCTGCGCGTCCAGCCGGGCGCCCGCGCGGCCATCCTGCGTACGGTCCTGGAAGGCGCCGGAGTGGCCGAACTGCCGCCCGGCTGGGGCGCACCGTCCCACGCGTCGTCCGCCGCGGCGGCGCGGACGGGCCTGCGGGTGGCCCTCGACGACCTGCTGTCCCTGTTCGACACGCCCTTGCTCGCGCAGGCGGGCCTGGTGGAGGCCCGCGTGGTCCGCAAGGCGCTGCGCGCGGCGGCGGAGGGCGAACCACTGCCCCTCGACGGCCTGGCGGATCTGGTCGCCACCGAACTGTGGCTGCGCCGCCTGCTCTCCCGCCGGGGAACGTGCTGGACGGGCACCCCCGCACGGCAGCGGGCCGTCCCTACGGGGAGTGTGGTGCCGGAGAGGGGCGCGTTGGGGGCCGGGCGGTAGCGGGGGCAGGGGCGGACTGGCGCGCCCGAGGAGAGGAAACCCCCGCGCCCCGACCCACCACACCAGCGAGAATGACCCCGTGCGGTACAGAATCTTGGGCGCCACCGAGGCGTACGACGAACAAGGGGCGCCCCTGCCCATCGGCGGGCGACGGCTCCGCGCCCTCCTGGCGACCCTCGCGCTCCGCGCCAACCGCACCGTCCCCGCGGAAACCCTCATCGCGGAGGTGTGGGCACAGGACGACGAGCCCCCTGCCGACGCCCCCGCCGCCCTCCAGGCCCTCATCGGCCGTCTGCGCCGCGCCCTCGGCAAGAACGCCATCGCGTCGGAATTCGGCGGCTACCGACTCACCGCCCTCCCCGAAGACGTCGACCTGCACCGCTTCGAACGCCTCGTACGTGAGGGCAGGGCGGCCCTGGACCGTCAGGACCCCGCGTCAGCCGCCCGCACCCTCCGTGAAGCGCTCGCCCTGTGGCACGACCCCGCCCTCGCCGACCTGCCCGACCGCAGCGCGGCCACCCGCCCAGAAGCGCTGCTCGCCGAGGCCACTCGCGCGCGCGTGCAGGCGGATCTGCTCCTGGGCGGCGCCTCCGACGTCGTACCGGAGCTGCGGGAGCTCACCGCCGCTCAGCCGTACGACGAGGCGCTGCACGCCCTCCTGATCCGCGCCCTGCGCGACGCGGGCCGCGGCGCCGACGCCCTGGCCGCGTACGAGAGCGCGCGCCGCACACTCGCCGACGCCCTCGGCGCCGATCCGGGCCCGGAACTCCGGGCTCTGCACGCGGAACTGCTCGACCCGGCCGCCGACGGACGAGAGGGACCCGGGGAGCGGCCGGAGCGACCTCAGCGGGCTGGCAACCTCCGGCCCCGCCTGACCTCTTTCGTCGGCCGGGAACCCGAACTCGCCGCCATCCGTTCAGATCTACGACGAGCCCGCCTGGTCACCCTCACCGGCCCCGGCGGCTCCGGAAAGACCCGCCTCGCCGAGGAAGCCGCCGCCGGGCATCCGCAGGCATGGCTGGCCGAGCTCGCCCCGCTCGATCGGCCCGAGGCGGTCGCCGGCGCTGTCGTCAGCGCGCTCGGTCTGCGCGAGACCGTGCTGATGACCAGCGAGTTGACGGTGCCGCAGGACGACCCGGTCGCCCTGCTCATCGAGTACTGCGCCCCGCGCAGCCTGCTCCTGCTCCTTGACAACTGCGAGCACGTCATCGGCGCCGCGGCCGACCTCGCCCAGACCCTCCTCACGCACTGCCCCGGCCTCACCGTCGTCGCCACCAGCCGTGAACCCCTGGGCGTGCCCGGCGAGTTCGTCCGCCCCGTCGAACCGCTCCCGCCCGACCCGGCGCACCGCCTCTTCACCGAGCGCGCCATGGCCGTGCGGCCGGACTTCGCCCCGGAGGAGGACAGCGACGCCGTCGCCGAGATCTGCCGCCGCCTTGACGGCCTCCCGCTCGCCATCGAGCTGGCCGCGGCCCGTCTGCGCCTGCTCACCCCCCGGCAGATCGCCGACCGCCTCGACAACCGCTTCCGCCTCCTCACCAGCGGCAGCCGCACGGTCCTGCCCCGCCAGCAGACCCTGCGTGCCGTCGTCGACTGGTCCTGGGACCTGCTCGACGAGCCCGAGCGGACCGTGCTGCGCGAGGTGTCCGTCTTCGCGGGCGGCTGGGGCATCGAGGCGGCCGAGGCGGTCTGCACCGGGCCCGCCGCCGACCTCATCGGCGCCCTCGTGGACAAGTCCCTGCTCATCGCCGAGCCCACGGCCAGGGGCGACATGCGGTATCGCATGCTGGAGACCATCCACGAGTACGCCTCCGAGCGGGCCGCCGAGACGCCGGTCCTGCGCACCGCGGCGGGCCACCGCCACACCGCGTACATCCGCGCCCTGATCGAGAAGGCCGATCCCTTGCTCCGCTCGGCGGAGCAACTCCCGTGGATCCAGCGCCTGGAGACCGACCTGGACAATATCCGCGCGGCCCTTCAGCGCACGGTCGAGTCCCGTGAAGAGGAAGCAGCCCTGGCGATCGCCCTGGGCATCGGCTGGTTCTGGTGGCTGCGGAACTACCGCAGAGAGGGCACGGAGTGGGTCACCCGCATCCTGCGCCTGGCACCACCGATGCCCCCGCCCGAAGAGCCGGACGGGGTCCCCGCCGCCACGGACGCCGCTGCCACGGACGCCGCCGCCAAGGACGACCCGCTCTACTGGCCGTGGATGAGCCTGCGCATGCTGCACCTCTTCCTGGTCATGGAGGCCAGGGAGAAGGAGGCTTTCACGGGGGACGAGGGCCGTGCGTACGTCGGGCGGGTGCGGGACGCCTTCGCGCGGCCGGTCCCGGCGGCGGCCCGATTCCCCGGTCTCATCTGGCCGTTCACGGTCTTTTTCCTCGACAGCATCGAGGACACCAAGCCCCATATGGACGCGGCGGTCGCCAACTGCCGCAAGTACGGCGGGGACTGGGAGCTCGGCGTCAGCCTGATGTTCCGCGCGCACGTCGCGGTCGACGCGCCCGGCCATCTGACCGGCGTCGACGAGGACCTCGCGGAGCTGCGCGTCCTGAGCGGACGGGCGGGTGACCGCTGGATGCGCGCCCAGGTCTCCAGCGCGGCGGGCGAGGCCGCGATGGCCCGCAGCCGGCACGACGAGGCCCGCGCCGAGTACGAGGAAGCGCTGCGGCTCGCCTACGAGGTGGGTGCCTACGCCGAGGCACCCTTCCTGATCGTCCGGCTGGCTGAGATCGCGTACCGCAAGGGCCAGCGCGATGTGGCGGCGAAGGCACTCCACGAGGCGGGCGAAGAGGCCGACCGCTACGGCGTCGCGGACTCCCGGGCGTTCATGCGGATGTTCCAAGCGCTGATGGCGCTGGACGACGGCGACATCGCGAAGGCCCGTGCCCTGTGCGACGAGTCCCGCGCCGACGCCGGGCGCGGCAACCCGCCGCCGCAGTTCGAAGCGGACCTCCGAAGCCTGGAGGCCAAGGTCGTGGCCGCCGAGTCGGGCCCGGAGCGGGCGCTGCCGGTGCTCGCCGAAGGCCTGCGGATGGCCCTGGAGAGCAAGTGCGCGGAGCTGGTCGTCGCGTCGTTGGTGGACGGCGGAGCCAGCCTCGTGAGCAGGCTCGGCAACCACGCGCGCGCGGTCCGCCTGCTGGCTTTCGGCACCCGGCTGCGGAGCGGCTTCCCGCGCCCGATGCCGGGGCTCGCCGAGGCCGAACAGGTCGAGACGGCGGCGCTCGCCGCACTCGGCCCCCGCCGGTACGAGGCCGAGCGCGCCGCGGGTGCCGAACTCACCGCCGATGGCGTCCTCGCTGAGCTGGGCTGAGCTGGGCTGAACTGGGCTGTACTGGGCTGTACTGGGCCGAGCTGACCCGACCCGACCCGACCCGACCAGACTCGACCCGAGCTGAACCGGACCCGCAGCCTACGTAACGCGACGCGCGTACAGCCGCCTACTTACAGCTGCTCACGTACAGCGGAAGCGCGACTGTGCCCAGTCGGCGAGCGCGGCCGTGTCGAACGGCGAGTGCGGCTCGACGACCAGGCGGATCGTCTCGCGCCCGCTGAGGTTCACCTGCACAGGAACCGCCGGGTCGCCGCCCTTGACCAGCGGTGACTGCCACAGCCGTACACCGTCCCCGAAGATCGAGAAGCGCACCTTGCCGAGGCCCAGCGTCATGTCGTCGACACCGACGACCGCGTCGTACGTCGAGCACGCGCGGTTCAGGTCGATGGTGACGGAGGACTGGCCATGGACGGTCACGCCGTGGCCGTACCGTGTGTTCGCGATGGACAGGCCGGAGCGCTGCCAGACCCAGCTGCTCTCGCCGAGCCGCATCTCGGGCTTGGTGCCGTCACCGACGACGCCGTACCGCAGCTCGCTCCACTGGTAGACCGACGGCGCGGGCGGCGGCGGAGGCGGCGGCTTGGGCTTCGGCTTGGACGGTGTGGGCGTCGGCTTCGGCTCGGGGGCCGGAGGTTTGGGCGTCGGCTTGGGCTTCGGGGTCGGCTTCGGCTTGGGCTTCGGCTCGGGAGCCTGCTTCGGGGGAGGCTTCGGCTTCTTCTCGGCGACGGGCTGCTCGGGCTTGGGCTTGGGCTTCGGCTTCGGGGGCGGCGGCTTGCTCGGCGCGACGGGCTCCGCGGCCGGGGGCTTCCCGGCGCTCGGCAGGTCCTTGGGCTTCTCCCCGCCCGCGGTGAGCGCAAGGGCCACAGCGGCGGCCGCCGCGACGACCACACCCGCGGCGATACCGGCCTTGGCGGGCGCACCGAGCCCCTCGGCGGCGGCACCGCCACCGGCCGCACCACCGGACGAGCCGCCGCTCGCCGCCGCCGCACCGGCGGCACCCGCTCCCGCGGCGCCACCGCCGACGAGCGCGGCCACCTTCGCGTACCCGGCGGCACCGAACCAGCCGATGACCGCGATCGGCACGACACCGGGGATACCGCTGGCGACTTCCTTGATCTGGCCCGCGGCCAGGCGGCACTTGGCGCACTCCTCCAAGTGCTTGCGCAGGCCGCGCTCGGCCCGGGTGCGCAGGCTGCCGCGTGCGTAGGCGCCGAGCCGGTCGGCGTAGCGCGCGCACTCCTCGTTCTGGGCGAGGGTGGTGCTCACATGGGCCTGGAGATACGCCTCCTTGAGCCCTTCGCGCGCCCGCTTGGCGAGCACCCGTGTGCCGTTGGCGTCGAGGCCGAAGAGCGTGGCGACGTCGCTGGGGGACTCGTCCTCGACCTCCGTGTGCCACAGCACGGCCTGCCAGCGCTCCGGGAGGCTCCGGAACGCCTGCATGGCCATGGACTGCTCGGCCTCGTGCATCGCGAGCACGTCCGCGCCCAGGTCGAGAGTGTCGTCGTCGGAGACCTCGGAGCTGCGGGAGGCCTGCGCCGCGAACACCGCGAAGTCCTCGACCAGCTGCTCCCGCTTCGCCGACTTCGTCCACCCGGCGGCGACCCGGCGCACCGTGGTGAGCAGATAGGCGCGCACCGCGTGCTCGGGCCCGCTGCCGCCCCGGACCGCCTGCAGCATCCGCGCGAAGACCTCGGCCGTGAGGTCGTCGGCGGTGTGCGCGTCCCGGCAGCAGGTGCGGGCGTACCGGCGAACCGCTTCTGCGTGCCTTCGGTACAGCTCTTCGTACGCGGTGTCGTCGCCCGAGCGCATCCGGGCGATCAAGTCACTGTCGGGCGGCGGGCCGTCGCTCCGGACGCCTTCGCGCTGCGGCGGGACGCTGGGATCCGCCCCGGAGGGCCCGTCCACGGGGCCAAGCCCGCCCGCGGCTCCAAGCTCTCCACCGGTTCCGGTTCCGGCTCCGGCTACAGATCCAGGTCCGCCACCGGTTCCGGGACCGCCCTGGCTCGGCACCTGCCGAGGAGGCAGCCCTCCGGCCTCCCCGCCCAAGGCGGAGGACGATTCGTCCCGCCCGTCACCACTCATCGCGGAAAGCCCCCGCTTGCACACTCAGACCCGGCCATCCGGGAAAGACTGCCACACGGGCGTGCCGCGGCCGACGGCGATGACGGTCAACCACCCTTCCGAGGTGACTTCCCGTATTCGAGCACTACCGTTCACCCATTCGGGGAAGGCTCAACCGCCACGTGTCGACCGGCAGTTGAGCCGTCCTCACTTCACCCTTGTGTCGCCCTTGTGCCGCTTTGTGCCGTTCGCGGGCCGTTCGCGGCCGTTCTCGGGCTGGTTCAGACCGTGGGGCGTGAGCGAAGACCCTCGAGCAGGATGTCGAGCAGCCGCGACGAGGCCGCAGCCTGCTGCGCCGCGTCCGGCAGCGAGGGCGCCGCCGTGGCTATCACCAGGAGCACGTCCGCCACGGTCACGTCCGGGCGCAGTTCGCCCGCCGCCCGCGCCCGCTCCACGAGCCGCCCGACGACGTCCAGGAGCGCGACCGCCCCCGGTTCGACCGCCGGTTCCTGAGCCGGAGCCGGGCGCTGCTCGACGAGCCGCAGCTCGGGAGCGGCCACGGCCGCCTGCCGCTGCTGCGGCACGCGCGCCTCGTCGTCCCGTGCCTCCGCGACCTCGTCCGCGACGCCCACCCGCAGCACCTGAGGCGGCAGGAGCCGCCCCGCGCCCGATGCGACGGACGTCCGCAGGAAGCGCGAGAGCGCCGACCACGGTTCGTCCTCCTGACCGAGCGCCGAACGTGCCTGGTCGGTCAGCCGGGAGGTCTCCTCCTCGGCTATGCGCCGCACCAGTACGTCCTTGCTGGGGAACCGCCGGTAGACCGTGCCGACGCCGACTCGTGCGCGCCGGGCCACGTCCTCCATCGGAGCGCCGTATCCCAGCTCGCCGAAGACCTCGCGCGCCGCGCGAAGTACGTGCTCGAGATTGCGCTGTGCGTCCACACGCAGCGGCGTCGCACGCGGTCCGTCCCCCATGGCGCGTCCGTTCCCGCTGGTGGCGACGGCTGATGCCGACGCCGTGCTGGAAGTCCAGTGAGATTCCTGAATATGCATACGTCTTCCCCCGGTAATGACGTCTCCCCCCGGAGACTCTCCCCGCCATTGGCAACCGGAGTGTGAGGATCGAACCCGAATCCCGGATCCTGTAGCTGGACCCGACGAGCGCATCCCCCGACACCCCGACGACTCACGAACATAGTTGAGGCAGAGTCAATTCAGAAGAGGTGGGTTCCGCACGGTGCGCCCCCCGATCGGAGTACGCACCGTTTCCTACCCGAATGATCCACCTCGCTCACCCCCTCTTCTCCTCGCTGACCTGCACACCTTTCATCTGCCGGGGCGCCGCACGCACGCCGTGCCGCGCGCCGCGGCCGGTCACACAAATTGTCGAGGCTGTGGACAAACTCCTGAGGTGCGTGCGTCATGGGATGGTGAAGGAACCTGTGCGCATTCTTGTTGTGGGCGGCGGCTACGTCGGCATGTACACCGCTCTGCGCCTCCAGCGGAAGCTGAAACCGGAGCTGAAGCGGGGCGAAGCGGAGATCGTGGTGGTGACGCCCGATCCGTATATGACCTATCAGCCATTCCTGCCCGAAGCCGCTGCCGGCTCCATCTCGCCGCGCCATGTGGTGGTACCGCTCCGCCGCGTCCTGGACAGATGCCGGATCGTCATCGGCGAGGTCACGTCGATCGAGCACGCCGCGCGCACGGCGTCCTTCACCACGCTCGCCACCGCCGACGAGGGCTCGGGCGCCGTCGACATCACGTACGACGAACTGGTCCTGGCCCCCGGCTCCGTCTCTCGCACCCTGCCTGTCCCCGGCCTCGCCGAGCACGGCGTCGGCTTCAAGACAGTCGAGGAGGCCATCGGCCTGCGCAACCACGTCATCGAGCAGATGGACATCGCCTCGTCGACGCGCGACCCGGCGATCCGCGACGCGGCCCTCACCTTCGTCTTCGTGGGCGGCGGTTACGCGGGCGTCGAGGCGCTGGGCGAGCTGGAGGACATGGCCCGCTACGCCTCGCGGTACTACCACAACGTCAAGGCCGAGGACATGAAGTGGATCCTCGTCGAGGCCACCGGGCGGATCCTGCCCGAGGTCGGCGAGGAGATGGGCAAGTACACCGTCCGTGAGCTGCGGCGCCGCAACATCGACGTACGTCTGGAGACCCGTCTGGACTCGTGCGAGGACCGGGTCGCCGTCCTGAGTGACGGCGCGCGCTTCCCCACCCGCACGGTCGTGTGGACCGCCGGCGTCAAACCGCACCCGGTGCTCGCCGCCACCGACCTGCCGCTGAACGGACGCGGCCGCCTCGACTGCACGGCCGAGCTGACGGTTGACGGCGTCACGCACGCGTGGGGCGCGGGAGACGCGGCGTCCGTCCCCGACGTCACCGCCGATGAACCGGGCAAGGAGTGCGCTCCCAACGCCCAGCACGCGGTACGCCAGGCCAGGACGCTCGGCGACAACATCGTCGCGTCCCTGCGCGAACAGCCCCTCAAGGAGTACACGCACAAATACGTTGGCTCAGTCGCGTCCCTGGGGCTCCACAAAGGCGTCGCACATGTCTACGGACGGAAGTTGAAGGGCTACCCTGCCTGGTTCATGCACCGCGTCTACCACCTGAGCCGTGTGCCCACCGTCAACCGCAAGTCCCGGGTGCTCGCCGAATGGACCCTGTCGGGCCTGTTCAAACGCGAGATCGTCTCCCTGGGCTCGCTCGAGCACCCGCGTGCGGAGTTCGAACTCGCTGCCGGGGGCAGAAGCCCGAAGGAGTCCTCCTGACCGGAGGCAGGAACTCCCTGCCGGACACCGGCGTCTGACGGATGTCAGTCCGGTCGGCCAGACTGTTCGTGTGACCATGGGCGGGCCAGGACCGCCGGAAATCCCCGCCCGATCCAGAAGCGACATCACGAGGCCTACCGCAGTGAACTTCACGCGCTGGAGCGCCCGGCTCCCCGGAACGCAGCGCCGCGCCGCGGCGCGCATCGACCTGGGGGTCTCCCCGCCACAGCGAGCCGAAAGCTCCGTCCCTGCGGCTCGCGCCGAAGGAGGGGGCAAGGAGGGCACGACCCTCACCCCGGCCGCCGGCGTCGACGAACTGCCCACCCGCGAGGTGCTCGACCGCATCCCGGGCCTCGTCGCCCTGGTGCACGGCCCCGAGCACCGCATCGCGTACGTGAACGACGCGTACGCCACCGCGTTCGGCGAGCGCCCGGTGGGCGAACCGGCCCGCGACGCGCTGCCCGAGCTCGACGAACTGGGCCTGCTGCCCCTCATGGACCAGGTCCTGCGCAGCTCCAAGCCGCGCACGGTCAAGTCCCGCAAGGCGCCGAGCGGCCGTTCGTACACGTTCACCTGCACCCCCGTGACGCTCCCCGCGGACGGCCCCGCCGCCGGGCTCACGGACGACGGGATCCTCGTCTTCGCCGCCGACGTCACCGACCACGCGGAGGCCGCCGAGCGGCTGCGGGCCAGCGAGCGCACCCAGCGCGAGACGGCCGTCACCCTGCAACGCTCGCTCCTTCCGCAGGAGTTGGAGCAGCCGGACGACCTGCGCATCGCCGCCACGTACCAACCGGGCGGCACGGAAGCCGCGGTCGGCGGCGACTGGTACGACGTGATCACCCTCGGCGGCGGCCGCACCGCCCTGGTGATCGGCGACGTCATGGGCCGCGGTGTCCGCGCGGCGGCCGTCATGGGCCAGCTCCGCACGGCCGTGCGCGCCTACGCACGCCTGGACCTGCCCCCGCACGAGGTCCTGCAGCTCCTGGACGGCCTCGCCACCGAGATCGACGCCATGCAGATCGCCACCATGGTCTACGCCGTGCACGACCCGAACGAAGGCAATCTGGTCTACGCCTCCGCCGGGCACCTGCCGATTCTCGTACGGGACGAGGGCGGCGTGATCCACCGCGCGGAGGAGCCCACGGGCCCGCCGCTCGGCACCGGCGGCTGGCAGCACACCTCGGGCTCGGTCCCGCTCGGCCCCGGCTCGACCGCCGTCCTCTACACGGACGGCCTGGTCGAGCGGCGCAGCGAGGACATCGACGAAGGCGTCGCCTCCCTGGAGCGCGCCCTCGCGGGCGCCACCGGCACACCCCAGGTGGTCTGCGACCGCCTGATCCGCGCCCTGGGGGTGACGGCCGACCACGACGACGACGTGGCGGTACTCGTCATCCAGCACCCGGCGCGCACCGGCCTGGACGCCGAACTGTTCCGGAACGCGGCCCTGGAGCTGCTCGGTGGCGTGGAAGCGGCGCCACGCGCGCGTGCCTTCGCGACCGGCGTCCTCGCCAGCTGGCGCTTCCCGCCCGAACTGCACGACCTGGGAGTCCTGGCGGCCAGCGAACTGGTCGCCAACTCCCTCCAGCACGGCACTCCGCCGATGCGCCTGCGGCTGCGCCGCACGGACCGCCGGCTGATCATCGAGGTCACGGACGGCGACGACCACCTGCCGCGCCGCCGTCGCGCCGAGCCCGCGGACGAGGCGGGCCGTGGCATCGCCATCATCGCCACGATCGCCTCGAACTGGGGCTCACGGCGCACGCCGGGAGGCGGCAAGGCGGTCTGGTGCGAATTCGCGCTCCCGCGAGCGTAAATCGCACTCCCGCGCGCGTAGTGGCCCGCCGATGCCCTAGGAGTTGGCCGGTACGGGCTGCTCCGGGGTGCCCTGAGCGACCACCCGGCTCTTGGCCACGTACGGCTGGTTCTGCAGGGGAGTGAGCCGGCGCCCAAGCCGTACCGCCAGCACCGTGATGCCCAGCGAGAACAGCAGGAACGTCACGATGTACGGCCCGTGCAGCGCGGCCCCCATCGGACCGCCGACCGCGGGACCGACCGCGAGTGCCAACTGCTTCACCAGGGCGAACGCCGAGTTGTACTGACCGACCATCCCGGCCGGAGCCAGATCGGCGACCAGCGGCGCGACGGTCGGCGACAGCATCGACTCACCGAGCCCGAAGAGCGCGTACGTGGAGATGAACGCGGCGGTCGCCATGGCCTGGCTGCCGTGCCCGAGCCCGGCGTAACCGGCCGCGAGCCACGCGACGGCCCAGATGAGACCCACGGCCGCGATCACCCGGGACCGCTTGCGCCGCTCGACGAACTTCAGGACGGCGAACTGCGCGACGACGATCACGGCCGTGTTGGCGGCGAGCGCGATACCGAGCGTCGACGGCGAGATCCCGGCCGCCTCCACGCCGTACGCGGAGAGGCCCGACTCGAACTGGCCGTAGCAGGCGAAGAAGAGCACGAAGCCGAGCACGCACAGCTGCACCATCGCCTTGTGACGCAGGAGCGCCCGCAGACCGCTCTGCGGGGCGGACCCGTCCGTGGGCACGGCGTCCTGGATGGACGGCGCGTGCGGAAGCCGCACGGTGACGACGATCGCGGCGAGCACCAGGAACATCACGGCCTCGATGGAGAACAGCGTGATGAAGCTGCCCGGGTCGTGCTCGTCGACGATCTGGCCGCCCATGAGCCCGCCGATGCCCAGGCCCAGGTTCTGCAGGAAGAACTGCATCGCGAAGGCACGCGTGCGCGTGGTGGGCGTCGAGCACCAGACGATCATCGTGGCGAGCGCGGGCTGCATCACCGCGGTACCGGCGCCGAGAAGAGCAGCCGAGACGATCGCGGTCGGTTCACTGTTCGCGAGGCCCAGGGCGAGGGCACCCACCGAAGCGGTCAGCGCCGCCCCCATCAGTACGGGGAGCGGGCCGCGCCGGTCGATGACGCGCCCGGTGACGGGCAGAACGATCAACGCGGCCATGGCAAAGGCAGCGAGCACGATGCCCGCTGTCCCGGCCCCCAGATCCCGCACCTGCGCCACGTACACGTAGAGGAACGGAACCGTGAACCCCACGCCGAACGCGCTCAGCGCGCTGCCCACCTGAATACGACGCATCGCTGCGCCCATCGCCCTGGTCACTTTCACCTGCCTTAGGAGTGAAGACTTCGAAGCTAAAGTTAGAAGCTAAACAATACACACAGAAGGACTTCAACGCCAAGCGAGGCCGTGCCATACTGCGGCCATGGGTGACACTCCCGGCCCCAGTGAGCCGACTCTCGAAGAGCAGATCGCCGCCTACCAGCGGGAGTTTCAGGACCTCGACCCCCAGGTCGAGGAGATCGTCTCGGCCCTCGGCCGCCTCAACCGGCGGATGAGCGTCGCCTACGGACGGCAGACCGCGACCCTCGGCATCAGCAACGCCGAGTGGGAGGTCCTCAAGGCCCTCGTCCTCTCCGGCGCCCCGTACCAAATGGGCCCCGGCGAGCTCGCCAAAGGCCTCGGCCTCACACCGGCGGCCATGACCCACCGCATCGACCGCATGGTGACGGAAGGGCTGGTCACCAGGGACCGCGACGAGAACAACCGCGTGCGCGTGATCGTCGAGCTCACCGCGGAGGGCCGCGAGAAGTGGCTTGAGGCGATGCGCCTGGCCACGGTCTTCGAGGAGGACCTCCTCCAGGACCTGTCCCAGGAGGAGCGCGGGGCTCTCGGGGAAGTACTGACGCGTCTTCTACGCAGGGTGGAGCACGCCCAGCCGGACGCGGGCGGACGCCTCACCGACCTGGACTGAGTGCTCGACCTCGGGTGTTTGACAGTCACCCACTCGATCCGTAAAGTTCTTCGGGTTGCCACGGAGCCGTAACGGTTCTGCGACAGCCACTCCAGCCGCTGAGACGCGGCAAAACAAACTCTGCATGACATCCCAACGGGAACGATTTCGGCATGCCCGATTTCAATTCCACGGCTCGATTATGAGTCGCCGGGAAAAACCGCTAGAGTTTGAGACGTCGGAACGGCCCAACAGCCGGGAAGACAAGCCCCGCTGACTGGGAATCAGGCCCGAAAGGATCTGATAGAGTCGGACTCGCCGGAAAGGGAAA
>NZ_JBVIHP010000050.1:0-524 GCF_055570235.1 Streptomyces sp. NPDC031274
TTGAGACTTCGAACACCTCCCTCAACGGCACGGGTGCCTCGTGCGTTGTGGCCCCCTCGCCGTCACCCGATCAGTGGCCACTCTGAAAAGGCTCACTCACTGTCCGCAGAACCTCTTCACAGGGTGCCTCCGGCGGCGGGCCATTTCAGCACCCTGTACGAGGGGCCCTCGATGATCTCAGCGTCCACGGTTCATGGTCGAGCACCCACACCCTTACGAACGGTCGAATCGCCACACCGGTAAGGCGCCACCAGCGCACACCAAAAGATCGTGTTACGAGCCCTTACTGCCGTTTCGCCGGCATGAGGGCGGGGATAGCAAGTTACAGTTGGGCAAAATTGGACAGAGGCACAATTTCATACAATTGATGATCTACTTTCGGTCGAAGTCAGCGGAGCAAAGATGTAGACACCACTCAGGTCTCCTCCTAAAATCGCTGCCAAATAGTCGGAACTAGGAGGGTCAATCTTGCCGAAAATAGCTACCCAACAGCTGCGGTCCGATTTCAGTCCTGAGCAGGCTGG
>NZ_JBVIHP010000050.1:622-31786 GCF_055570235.1 Streptomyces sp. NPDC031274
GGCTGGGCGGGTGGGCCTACAAGTTCGTTCAGTCCTGAGCAGGCTGGCTGGGCGGGTGGGCCTACAAGTTCGTTCAGTCCTGAGCAGGCTGGCTGGGCGGGTGGGCCTACAAGTTCGTTCAGTCCTGAGCAGGCTGGCTGAGCGGGTGGGCCTACAAGTTCGTTCAGTCCTGAGCAGGCTGGCTGAGCCGGTGATGGCCCACCCAATCTTTCTCTGAGCAGAAAGTGAAAAAGGCCTCTGACTGAGATGCGGCAGCATGATGAGGGACACCTGCTCCCTAATCATGCTGCCGCACCGGAGGTAATTTTTAGGAATTGACCAAGGGTTGCCGCCATCGTCTATCGCAAACCGTTACGTAGTGGCGTGGGGAAGGGGGATAGTCGAATAGTCAGGTGTGTAGCCCGTACCTTGACCACAACAGGCCTCATCGGAGCGGCGGGTTATGCCTGGTGTCACGCGTCTTCGATAAGGAACAGTAGTGCGGGGTGTGCAGTGCGTCGTACTCGGTACTCGGTTGCCGGTGTACTGACGCATGAGGGGACCGTGGTTTTGATCGGGACTTGGCAGGTTGCTAGATGGTGAGAATGCGCAGTGCTGCCGAGCACGAGCTGATTGAACTTGCCTGCGTTTCACCGGTAAGTAGGCCCCAATCTTCGATATCCGATGAGAGATATCACTCTATTCTCATTCTGGAAGGCCGGACTTTGAAGAAATCATGTGCATCAGTGATAATACCCAGCCACAACGAAGGGGGGAACATAGCGGAGACTATCAACAGTATAACTTCGAGTGATGCTGGAGTTGAGCTGTCCGAGATTATCGTTATCGACGATCACTCAACTGACGGAAGCGTTGATTGCCTTGAGTGGCATGACTTGGTGAAAACTACTCGTCCGCCTGTCCGCCTTGGAGTTTCTGGCGCGCGAAATTATGGGGCAAGGATATCCAGTGGTGATTACTTGGTCTGGGTGGATGCTCACACTTCCGTAAACGATGGTTGGCTCGAAAGTCTGTGTTCTATCCTGGATAATGACGAGATTGGAGCCTGTTCTCCAGGAATTCAGGATCTCGGCTCCCACTCAGATGTAGCTGTATTCGGTTGTACATGGACAGAACGATCCCCAGCGCTAGTACGAGGGTGGCTCCCAGCCCCAGCTGAGGAAGAAGACATCGTCGACGTCCCATTCCTGCCGGGAGGGTGTATCGCGATGCGGCGGACTGTATTTGACGCTACTGGAGGATTTGATGAGGGGATGATATTGCATGGAGAAGAGGACATAGAACTTAGTCTCAGGCTATGGCTGTTGGGCTACCGATGCGCAATAGACACAAGTAGCGCCGTCAGACATCTTTTTCGAGACGAACTTACGTTCCAGCAAGTGCAAGCTCACTACATTCACAACAAATTGCGGATGGCCTCTCTCTATTTTGGCTTGCGGCGACTGAGTTTCGTGATGGAAAGTGCCAAAAGTGCACGGGGGTTTTCTGATGCTTGCGCGCTATTGGCGACTAGCGATGTAGGTGCACGAAGGAACGAGATCACGAGCCGCACAATTCGGGATATAGATTGGTTTTTCGAAAAGTTCAATCTAGAAATAACACCCGCTTAAGGGGCTACGCGAGAAGCGTATTTCTTGTGTGATTGTAAGAGTAGCGGATGTTGCAAACCTACTACTGAAGGGAAGCGTAGGGATGTTCAAGAAATCAGGAGAAGCGTTTGAATGTCTTAGCCTCGCAGATAGGGTGATGCTTCAGAGTGAAATGGAGCGAAATGATAAATGGCTCGATGATTGTTTCACAGAGTCGAACCGCACCCCGGTTGCGTCGACGAATACCGGAAAATGGGAAAGGCTATATAAGCCACTACCCGAGAGTGTTCCGTATGGTGAGTCTTTGAGCTACGAAATGGGGGCGGCCTACCTTGCGGACTGCACGGATGTGGAAGACTGGGGATGTGGAACTGCCTGGCTGAAGAAGTATTTGAATGACTCTCAATCCTATAGAGGGATTGATGGATCTAAATCGAACTTCGCAGATACTGTTACGGACTTGACGAGCTACCGCAGCTCTGTTCAAGGAATATTTATGCGACATGTTCTGGAGCATAATCTGGATTGGCGAAAAATTCTCGATAACGCAATAGCGTCTTTCGTTTCGAAGATGGTTCTAATTCTTTACACGCCTCTTGTGACACAAGAGAGGCAGGTTGGTTTCTCTGCACTGTGCGACGTTCCAGAAATTTCACTACCTGCGCATGAGGTACTTGCGCGTTTCGACGGTATCGATGTCTCGGCACGCATCGTTTCGACTGCCACTGGCTACGGAAAGGAAGTGATCTTGTTTGCCGAGAAATGATCTTGCGGCTGATATTCGCTCCGCTGATCTCGAATTCGTGGCTTGCGTTGAAGTCACGATGCTTGCGGGAGCTGGCAGTAAACCTCTTTCGTCCTGAATTTGTGCAGGTCAGGAGGGCGTGGATGGCTCGGAGGGTGCGACTGACACGGTTGGTAGAGCAGCGGGCTCTGCGGAGGATGCGCCAGGACTTGAGCCGGGCGCAGGCGCGTTCGCCGGGTGCGCGGAGTCGGACGTGGTCGCGGACAAGGACCTGCCTGGTGAGGCAGGCCTGGGCGATGCTGTGAGCACGGGCTGCGGTGAACTCGTGAGTCCGTCCCGGTGACGTGCGGGAGAACCACAGAGGTGTGCCTTCTCGTATAGGCCCGGCCCACGCGGCCAGAACATCCAGGGTTTCGTCGACGTAGCGCCACGCCGTCGTCTCCGACACCTCGACGCCAGCGAACCATGAAATGACTCCGGAACTTTCTTTGGGGGAGGGGACAAGCTGTGAGCGAGTCCGATCTCACTGGCCATGTGCTCCTTACTGCCGGACGGGTACTTCGGGAAGGGCCGGCTCCTTGGGGACACATCAGAGAATGGGACGACGACAAATTCGCGTTCGGTACTGACGAGGCGCATCTCGCCAATCTGCGTTGTCGTGTGCCATTTTCGAACCATACGCCGCTAAATAATATACTCAGTGGGATATCGAAACTCGTAGAGTCCCATCATTCGCTACGGTCGACGTACCGGGAGCACGAGTCGGGGGAGTTGTTGATGCTGTTGCGTGAAGCTCAGCTTCGCTATATTCCTCATAAACCCGATGTCCCGTCAGCTTTGACTCCGTTCGACCTGACAAAAGACCTTCCGCTCAGGATCGACCTCTATGGACCTCTCGCTGCACCGACACAGGCAGTTGCCTATGTACACCACGTCGCCGCCGATGCGGCAGGGATGACTCTCCTGAGGGATGAGTTGACACGCTTTGTTAACGAAGAGCAATGTCAGGTCAGAAATTATGGAATGAACCCGGCCGGGAAGCCATGCTCGACCCAAACCATAAACTCGCGCAATCCCGGATCGCCATTCGACTACGCAGAACGTGAGCGTTCGAATGCAAGCGAAGGGGATCGCCAAAGAGCCAGGGTTTATTGGGAGAGAATGGCGGCGCTGACCCCGAGATCCGTAAGAGAAGACACTGTGTATTCTCCTCTATCTGCGCGAACGGGCATTGCATCCGTGTCTTCAGCTCGCCTCAAGTGCGCGGTGGCAATTCTGGTGAAGCGACGGATAGCGATGCCCGGCGGAATATTCTTTGGCGCCTATGCACTTTCGGTGCACGACAGTACGGGGTGTGCGTTCGCTCCGGTCCAGGTGTTCTCGCACAACAGATCGTCTCTGGATACAAAAAGGATGATTGCTTGCCTGGCGCAGCCCGCGATCACCGCAGTAAGGGTCGAAAGGGGAGTACCTGAAGCGACTTTTCTCCGGCTATGTGACAGTGAGCTTTCGAAGGGATACGAATGGGCGCATTTCGACCCGCGTGAAAGTGACCGCATAATTGAAGATTCGTCCAAGCGGAGAGGTTTCCCTATTCTCATTCGCAGGTTTTTGAATGTGATGATAGAGGAAGGGGCAGATGCATCGCGTTGTCAACATGAAGGGAAAACGTGTGGCGACATGGAGGATCCCGTCGTACAGTTCCGGCGTCCAGGCCACGTCGGCCCGGAACTCAATCTCAAAATCGTGATCGACAACTCGTTTGTTCACATGCGCTTGACCCATGATTCGACGGTTATTCCGCGCCATCTCGCTACTCGTATCCTGCAGGGAGTCGAGGAATCGGTTCTGAATTTTGCCGACGTGACCGAATGAGCTCTGAGCTGCTGGCTGGCATCGACGGCTACGCCCTGGACGCTGGCTCGCGGACCTCCGGCCGAAGACGGCCGGGGTCCCCCCGGGGGCCGTGGCCCTGGCGCGGACGGCAGGAGCCTGCGCGGGGCGGCGAACGCGAGGGGCCGCAAGACTCATCTGCTCGCCGTGCTGGAGAACACGACTGACCTGGTCCTGGCCCGCGGCCTCGCCGATGTGCCGTCGTATCCGACTTCGTAGTAGTTGATCAGAGGCCGTAGACGGCGAAGGTGTCGCTGTAGTTGGGGAGATCGCGGCGGGCGTGGGCGATGTTGGCTCGTCCGGCCAGGCGGATCGTGGTGATGCCCTGGTTCCAGAGCTGGCCAGAGCTCGAGAGACGGTATCGATCCCGACTTGGGAGTTGTCCTCGAGGAAGGTGACGTCGTGAACCCAGTTGACCCGATTCTCCACCGACCAGTCCGCCCTTTCCTCGCTGATGCGGCGATCCGGCACGCTGTGAAGCCCGGTCATCAGTGTCGGCCCCACCGCGCCGGGTCGGCTACGAGCTCTGCCTCTCATCGCGCCAGGCCGGCTCGCTGGTCAAGGTAGGGGATGGTCGGCGGCGATGCGGACACGGCCGCGGCTCCTGTGACAGCCGACCAGCCTTACACCCGCAAAGCGGAAGTATGCCTCGGCCGTGTCGGGGCCGGGCGTTGCCTCTTTAGCGGAAAGATAGGTGGCATGTCAATGTACCTGTAAGAACTAGTGCCCTTCAGGGGTCGACTGCTCAGTACCAGCTAAAGCCCATTAGTTCAACGATGCATACGAATGAACTGGCTTCAGCCTTACGGAAACAACTCCTTGACGTCTGAACTTGCAGTATGAAAGCGTTGTGATCACCCCGGGCCCGGAGGGTGTCGCTCCGCCTACCGGCAACCTGCAGAACTCTAGAAGATGGGGTGGGTGAAGGTTTCGGTGACATTAGATTCAGGCATGTATCCGGCGCTTGTTTTCGCGATAGATGAGGCGTTTTGCCTCCCTCTGACGGTTGCTTGGCAATCCCTTCGTGCCACCAATGAGGAATGCGCCGGGGAGCTTGACATTCAGGTTCTTTTTGAAGAGCTCACTCCGGACGGCTTGCAATTCCTAGAACGACATGCGCGACGCCTGGGGCTAAATGTGAGTTTCCGGTCGATAGATATGCCGCAGATTCATTATCCGGTCACCTTTGGCGGGGCGCATGCGAACTATCTCCGGCTCATGATTCCGGAGATAATGAAGGGTCACGACAAAGTCCTCTACCTGGACGCGGATTTGATCTTCAGGGGCGATCTGCAACCGCTCCTGGAGACAGATCTGCAAGGCGCGCCCCTGGCCGCCGTACGTGATCCGGTGAACCCCGCCTACCGCTACGGACGTGCCCTCCCCGGCTGGTCGTCGCTCGGTCTTCCCGGAGACCGCGAGTACTTCAACAGCGGCGTCCTCCTCATCGACATCGCGGCCTGTGCTGCGGAGGGGACCTTCCACAGGGCCCTTGATTTCATCGCAACGCATCCGGAGAACATTCGTCTCTGGGACCAGGACGCACTCAACTGGGCGGTGGCGGACCGTTGGAAGAGACTCGAGCCATACTGGAATGCATTTCCGATGTCGGCGCTCTTGAAAACGCGGTGGATTAGTTACACAGCCGAAGATCTCGTACCGATGAAGGAACTGCTCGCCGTGGAGGAAGAGGCGGCAATCCTGCATTTCGCCACTCCGGCCAAGCCCTGGAAAGGGCTGCTGTCGGACGGTGCAGCAAATTCCATCTATCAGCGGCATCTGGATGACATCCAGACGGAAGAATCCCGTTGCCTTGACCGCATGCTCACGAGCGGAAGTTTGGAGACAACAGATGACTAACCGCCAGCAGATCGTCGATTCCGTACTGAAGCGTCTACGCGAGGTGATCCCAGAGATCCGCGAGGAAGAACCGGCTGAAGACCGGGATCTGCGTGATTACGCCTCCTTTGATTCGCTGGGCATCCTTGAGGTGCTGGTGTGGCTTGAGGGCGAGTTCGGCGTATCCATACCGGACGAAGAGTTGGTTGTGGAGAATTTCAGTTCCATCGGGAAGATGACGGACTACGTCATCGCCAACCGATAGTAGTCCGCCATGATCGATACGCCATTCGACTGCACCGACACCGATGTCCCCTTCCGCGTTGTCGTCGCCGGTGCCGGCGCCATGGGAACGGCCTGGGCGCGGGCCGTCGGCAGCAGCCCCCGATTCGAGCTCGTCGGAGTGGTCGACAGCGAGGTGCGTCACGCAAAGGCTCTGGCCATCCGCCTGCGCACCCCCGGCCTGCCCGTCGCCAGTGAACTCGCGGGTCTTGCAGCAGTCTCCGCAGACGTCTGCATCAATGCCACGCCGCCCGCCGAGCACCTCGGCGTCATCGAGACGGCCCTGCGGTCCGGCCTCGCGGTACTCACCGAGAAGCCGTTCACCGGAGACCTATACCAGGCAGCCCGTCTGACCGCGCAAGCAGAGGCGCAACGCAAGCTCCTGATGGTCAGTCAATCCCGCCGCTACCAACCCGGCCTCGAAGCTCTCCACACGAAGATCGGGAACTTGGGCGCCCTGCACACACTCCACATGACGTTCAGCCGCAGCTACCCCGCCGCCGGTTTCCGCGCCCTGCTCCCTCATCCCCTGCTCGCCGACATGGCCGTGCACGCCTTCGACGCGGCCCGCTATCTGACCGGGACGGAACCGATCTCAGTGTTCTGCGACGCGGTGAACCGCCCCGTCGGCGGATACGACGGCCCCGCCGAGGCGTCCGCGGTCTTCGAGATGAGCGACGGCCTGCGGTTTCACTATTCGGGGTCGTGGTGCGCACCTGCGCTGCCCACTCCATGGGGCGGCCGGTGGCGGGCGACCGGTTCCGACGGCTCTGCCGAGTGGGACGGCGAGGGCGGCGTTCGTTTCGCGGCCGGCTCCCCCGGGGGTTCCGCTCTTCCTGCCGAAAAGCCCGAGGAGGTGGCGGATGCCGATTTCGACATGGATCCCGTACGTCAGGTCGAACGCCCCCTCGCGGAGTTTGCCGATGCGCTGACCGGCGGCGGCCACCCATGGGGCCTGGCGTCCGACAATCTGCGCACCGTGGCGATGGTGCACGGCGCCATCTCCTCGGCACAGCGGCGGATGCCGGTGCGGATCGACGAGCTGCTGCGCCAGGCCGGAGCCGCTTGATGCGTGTCGCGCTGGTGCAGCGGCGGGCCGTGGCCGCCGCCCCGGAGGAGAATCTGCGGCGCGGCATCGAAGCTTGTGCCCACGCCGCCGAGGCGGGTGCCGATCTGGTGCTCTTTCCTGAGCTCTGGCAGATCGGATATGCCCCGTGCCCCCAGGAGCCGGACGCGGCCAGCCGCTGGTGGGCACTGGCGATCAAGGACTCGGACCGCTGGCTCGCAGAGTTTCGGGAGGTGGCCCGGACCCACAGGGTCGCGGTCGTTGCCACCTATCTGAGACGGGAGGGCACGGGAGCAAGCAACGCGGCGGCCGTGATCGACCGTTCGGGCGCGCTGGTCTCGGTGTACCGCAAGGTCCACCTGTGCGAATTCACCTGGGAACGGGTGCTGACGCCGGGCGACGTGTTCGAGGCGGTCCGGGTCGACACCGGTGCAGGGCCCGTCCGGCTCGGAGTGATGATCTGTTACGACCGTGAATTCCCGGAGAGTGCACGGGCGCTGGCCCTCGACGGGGCCGAAATAATCCTCTGCCCGAACGCTTGCCTGCTGTGCGACGACCGCTTGGCGCAGGTGCGCGTGCGCGCCTTCGAGAACGCGGTCGCCATGGCCGTGGCCAACTACCCCTTGCCCGAAATGAATGGACGCTCCTGTGTGTACGACGGCCGTGCCGTCGCGGACAGGCGGCCGCGCGACCACCACCTCGTCACTGCGGGCCCCCGGCCGTCGCTCGTCTGCGCCGACCTCGACCTTGCGGCACTGCGCGCCTACCGCGCGACAGCCATCTGGGGCGCATCCCACCGGAGACCGGATGCCTACCGGGCGCTGACAGCCCCCCGGCCCTCTGCTCCAGCACTTCACACAGAGAATGGTGGACATTGATGGTGCACGTCACCCGTCCCTTCCGTTTCGGTGTGCTCGCCGGTGCGGCCGGGAACGCTGCGGCATGGCGCGAACAAGCCATGCAGGTCGAGGAGTTGGGCTACTCCTCACTTCTGGTTCCGGACCACATGGGGCAGGAGTGGGGGCCGTTGGTCTCCCTGGCCATCGCGGCGGAACACACCTCCCGCATCGCACTCGGCACCCTGATGCTCGCCGCCAATCTGCGCCAACCCACCGTTCTTTACAAAGAGTTGGCGACGCTGGACCAAGCAGCTCCCGGGCGCCTTGAGATCGGCCTGGGAGCCGGATGGCTGTCCTCCGACGCGCAACGGGCCGGCATGCCCTTCGAGCCGGCCGGGCAACGCATCCAGCGCCTTGACGAGTCGGCATCGATCATCCGTCGGCTGTGGGACGAGGGAGCGGTGACGCACGAGGGCCGCTACTACCCGGCAGTCGAGGCCCTGGGCGAACCACGCCCCCGCCCGGCCAAGTGGACGATGGGCGGCGGCGGCCCACAGATGCTGCGCACGGCCGTCCGCCACGCCGACATCATCTCACTCAGCGCTCAGCTCTCCTCGGGGAGCAAGGACAGTTCGTTCGGCGACTCCGCGACGGCCGAACGGTTCGACGCACGGGTGCGCTGGGTACATGCCGCCGCGGGCCCAAGAGCGGCCGAGCTCGAACTGCAGACCCTCCTGTTCGCCGCCGCCGTGGTGCCGAACAGTGCGCGCTACGCCGACCGCGTGCTCTCCCGCATGTTCGGCCTGCCCGCGGAGCAGGCCCTCGACTCGCCCCTGGCGCTGGTCGGCAGCGTGGCCGAGACGGTTGAGCGCCTTGAGGCACGCCGAGAGCGGTACGGCATCAGCTACGTGGTCGTCCCCGCTGCCCAAATACAGCCGTTCGCGCAGATCGTGGCGCGCCTGGCCGGAAAGTGAACCGGCCCCCGATGCTGACGGAAGGAAAACGTCCGGTGCGCATACTTGGTCTGGGAGGCTCCCATCACGACTTCTGCGCCTGCCTCGTCGAAGACGGCCGGGTCGTCTCCGCGATCGAAGAAGAGCGGCTCACCCGGGTAAAGATCGCCTTCGGCCTGGGCCCTCGACTGCAGCGTTGCCTGGCCGCCGAATACGTCCTGTCCGAGGCCGGAATCGGCGCGGACGACGTCGATCTCATCCTCGCCAACGACTTCCTCAACCCGGTCTATGCGCTGCGGTACCGGGACCGCATCCAGTGGATGGGGCATCACCTCGCCCACGCGGCGAGCACGTTCTACAGCTCGCCCTTCGAGCGCGCCGCGGTCCTCGTCATGGACGGCCGCGGGTCGACCGTCGACAAGGGCGGCCACCTGTACGGCGAGACCATCACGTTCTACACCGGAGGCCCAGACGGTCTCGATGTCGTCCGTGGGCTGCACGGCCGGGTCACCATCGCCGACCGACGGTCCGAGGACCCGTACGAGGACTCCCTGGGCTGGATGTACGAGGCCGTGTCCCAGTCCATTGGCTTCTTCACCTCCGGCGGCATGGGCGCACCCGGCAAGACGATGGGCCTGGCCCCCTACGGCACACCCAGGTATGTGGCGGCGCTGGGCGAGCTGTACCACCTGGGCGACGGAGAATTCCGGCAGTCGACGTCGCAGCAGATCGCGCTGCGTTCGCTGATCGAGCGCGAGCTGGCGCGGGCCGGGACGGCGGCCGCACGCGACGAGGTACGGGCAGACTTTGCCTACGCCGTGCAAGAGCACACGGAGCGGATCGTGATCAGTCTTGCCCGCTGGCTCCATGCGCAGTCCGGGCTTCGGGACCTCTGTCTGGCGGGCGGAGTCGCGTTGAACAGCGTCACCAACTACAAGCTCCTGGAGCAGACACCGTTCGAGCGGATCCACATCGTCCCGGCCGCCGGCGACCAGGGAACCGCACTGGGTGCGGCGCTGCACGGTCACTACGGTCTCGGCGGGAACGAGTGGCGCCCCTCGACGCAACACTTCTCCCCATACCTGGGGCGTGCGTACAGCTCCACCGACATCGCCACGGCGATCGCTGAGCAGTCCGGCGGGCTGCGCGTGGAACACCCCGACGACCTGTACGGAAGGGTCGCCGAGGAGCTGGCTTCCGGGGCGATCGTCGGCTGGTTCCAGGGCCGTTCGGAGATTGGTCCCCGCGCGCTCGGGAACCGGAGCATCCTCGCCGATCCGCGCGCCCCCGACATGAAGGACCGGATCAACGCGAAGGTCAAGCACCGTGAGCCGTTCCGGCCCTTCGCTCCGGTGGTCCTGCACGACCGCCAGGAGGAGTTCTTCACCACCGCCGTCCCAGCCCCCTACATGTTGATGGTGCCGCGGGTCCGGCCGGACAAGACAGCGGTGATCCCCGCCGTGACACACGTGGACGGATCGGCGCGGCTGCAGACGGTACTGCCGGAGCTCAACCCTCGTCTGGCCGCGCTGCTCAGCTCCTTCGAGCGGCTCACCGGCGTTCCGGTCCTGCTCAACACGTCCTTCAACGACAACGAAGAACCGATTGTGGAGTCCCCGGAAGACGCGATCCGCTGCTTCCTGAACACCGAGCTCGACGCGCTGGTGCTCGGAGATCTCATGCTCTACAAGGAGGCACGGACATGAGGCCTCTCTCCGCGTCTCCACCCCCCGTCGTCCTGCTCTGCGGCGGCCTGGGGCTGCGCCAGCGAACGGACGGGGACGACCTCCCCAAGCCCTTGCGCCCGCTGCCCGACGGGCGGCCTCTGCTGCTGCACGTCCTCGACTACTACCGGGCCTTCGGGCTGCGTGAATTCGTCCTGTGCGTGGGATACGGGGCAGAGCGCATCGAGGACCTGCTTCTCGGGGAGTTCTCAGTACCTCCGTCAAAGGTCGAGGCAGGGGCTGGATGGTACCGGTTCACCGCCGCGAGCATGCAGGTCACCCTGGTCGACAGCGGACCGGCCGCCGAGAAGACCGTGCGGCTGGCCGAGGCGAGAGCGCACATCGGCGACTGCCCCTTCCTTCTCGGCTACGCCGATGTGCTGTCCGACTTCGATCTCGGCACGCTGATCTCCCGGCACGAGTCCACGGGCGCGCTGGTGACTCTCGCCACGACGCGAGTGAGGTCCAGCTACGGCGAGTTGGCTGTGGACCGCGACGCCGTGGTGACTGCCTTCCGTGAGAAGCCGACGCGCCCGGAGCTGATCTCCGCCGGCTACTTCATGTGTGCGCCGGAGCTGCACAGCTTCCTTTCCCCCGAGCTGTCCCTAGAGGAAGAGGTGTTGCCTCGGCTGGTCGAGCAGCGGGCGGTGCGGTCGGTCGTCCACGAGGGCCTCTGGCTGCCGTTCGACACGTACAAGGACTTCATCGACGCGGAAGAGCTAATCGCGAGAGAGGGGTGCCCATGGCTAACACCGCTCTGATGTCACAGTGGCGGGGGCGTCGGGCCCTAGTCACCGGGTACAGCGGGTTCGTGGGGTCGTGGCTGGCCCTGACTCTGCGTCGACTCGGTGCCGATGTAAGTGGGTTCGCGCTCAACTGCGACGGGGCGAGCGCGGCGCGGCACGCCTGGCTTGCCGAACGCGGCGTACGCGGCACGACCGGAGACATTCGTGACTTCGATGCCGTACACCGGATCATGGCTGCCGGCCCATACGACGCGGTTTTCCACCTGGCGGCCCAGCCGCTAGTGGCCGCCGGGCTCGACGACCCGCACACCACCCTCACCACGAATATCACCGGATCCGTCAATGTCCTTGAGTCGGCGCGCCGTTGTGGCACGGCGGCGCTGGTACATGTGACGTCCGACAAGTGCTACCGGAATCGGGCCTGGTCCTGGCCGTACCGGGAGACAGACGACTTGGGTGGCGGCTGCCCCTACAGCGTCTCCAAGGCGGCTGCGGAGGTGGTCTTCGAGGGCTATGCGGAGCTGATCGGCAGCGGGCGCCCCCGAGCAGCGTCGGTGCGCTTCGGCAATGTCATCGGAGGCGGCGATCACGCGGCTCACAGGCTCGTCCCTGACGTGCTCGCTGCGCTCACGGCCGGCGAGCCGGTCCGGCTGCGGCGCCCGGCCGCGGTCCGCCCGTGGCAGCACGTACTGGATGTGGTCCACGGACTGCTCCTGCTGGCCAATCAACTGGCCGACGGGGCCGTGGTGCCCGGCACGGTCTACAACTTCGCACCGCCGGGCGACGGGGCCAGCGCCCAAGAGTTGGCGGTGGCGCTGGCAGACCATTGGACGCGAGCTGAGCGCTCGGCCGGCCTGCCCGAGGTCGTCGAGGAACGGGATCCCGGCTTCGCCGAGGAGGAGCTGCTCCGGCTGGACGGACGCAGAGCCGCACAGGAACTCGGCTGGCGGCACCGGTTCGGACTGCACTCCGCCGCGGAGGCCATTGTCGACTGGCAGCGTCGCACCCAAGGTGGCGCCTCCCCGCTGGAAGTGACGGAGCACCAGGTCGACGGATTCCTGTCGGCCGGTACGGAAGCGAGTACTCATGGCTGAGTCCCCAAGCGTGTTCATCTTTTCCCGCGAGTACCCACCGATCACCGTGGGAGGCACCAGTACGGTTGCCCGCAACCTCGCCGTCGGACTCGCCGCCGAGGGCTGGCGGGTGGCCGTGATCACCACCTCCCCGCACTCCGCGGACGACAGGCGCGAGTGCGTCGACGGCATCGAGGTGCTGCGCATCGGATCAGAACTCATCTACAACACCGACACCGGCCTCGCTGACCAGAGTCTGCGCACCCACCGCCGCATGTACGCAGGGGCGGAACGCCTCCGTGCCGAGCTGGGCGCGCCAGAACTGGTGGCCCTGCCGGACCTCTTCTGCCATCCGGAGGCCACAGCGTTCGCACGGGCTCACGCCGTGCCTGTCGTCAACATCCTGCTCCAAGATTTCCGGGCGATCACGCCGTACGATCGAGACACGCACCGCGTGACCAGCGACATCTCCGCCGAACGCGAACACCTTCTCGCTCTTGAGGAAAAGGCGGTGCGGGGCAGCGACCACACCGTGTTCATAAGCCGGGCGCTCTCGGACGCCATCACCGGCCACTACCCGCCAGGCTGTTCCGCTCCGTACAGCGTGGTGCACCTCGGGGTGGACAGCGGCGAGATCGCCGCGATCGAGGCGGACTCCGTGCGTTTCGAACGTCGGGCCGCGCTCCTGAGCCAGGTCGGGGGAGCGGCGCAGCCGCCCCTGCTCGTGGGCTGCGGGCGGCTCGTCCCCGTCAAGGGGTTCACGCAGTTGCTCGACGCGCTCGCGCTCCCCGCCATCGCCGAGCTGCCGGAAGATCCCGGCCCCGCACCACACCTGGTGCTCATCGGGGTGGGCCCCGAAGAGCCACGCCTTCGTGCCCTCGCCGCCCGACGGGGCCTCTCCCAGCGGGTCACCTTCCTCGGCGACGTGCCACGGGCTGAGGCGCTCGGCTGGATGTCGGTCGCCGATGTCGCGGTGGTGCCGAGCCTGTGGGAGTCCTTCTGCTACGTGTGCGCGGAGATGATGGCGTTCGGTCGCCCGGTCGTCGCTGCCGCCGTCGACTCGCTGCGCGAGCTCATTCCTGACAGTACGTACGGCTATCCCGTCCCAGTACAGGGCCCCTCAGGCCGGCGCGTCCTCGAACCTGCCGATCTGGCGACAGCCCTGCACCGCGCCCTGTCCCAGCCCGCGGAGGCGGCCGCCCGCGGGGCAGCGGCCAGGTCACGGATCGGTGCCCACTTCACCAACGCGCTCTTCGCCCAGGGAATTTCACGCCTCGGCCGGGAGCTGACGGCGGTCGGGCATGGCTGAACACACCGTCGGCGGTGCACGCGCCGACGACCGGATCACCGCGCTGTGTGGGGCGGTCGAACCGCCGGACGCGGCCAAGGCACGGCTGTCACGGCTCCGTCAGCGCGCCTTGGCCCGCCCGGCCGGAAGCCTGGGGCAGCTCGACGAACTGCTCCACCGCATCGCGGGGATCCGTCGCGACGCTTCGCCAGGGCCGCTCCCCGCCGTGGTCAGCGTGCTCGCCGGTGACCACGGGGTGGCCGGGTACGGCACCTCGGCCTTTCGGCCCGAGGTGACAGCACGGGTCCTGGGGCTCGTCGCCGCCGGCCGTGCTCCCATCAACATCATGGCAGGGCGGGTCCCTGCCAGAGTCGCGTACGCGGACTTCGGGCTGCTCTCTCCGGTCGGCGACCAGCGCTTCAAACTGGCCGCGGGCACCGGGGACATCCGCGTGCGAGATGCCATGACGCACGACCAGGCACGACGCGCCGTCCTGCACGGTGCTGCCTATGCGCAGGAGTGCCTCGGGAACGAACCGCTCGTGGCCATCGGTGAGATCGGCGTCGGCAACACCACCGCGACCTCCGCCTTGACGGCGCGCCTGCTCGGCGTGGCGCCGACGGAGGTCGTCGGGATCGGCTCCGGCGCCGACGCAGACGGCCTGGCACGCAAGCGGCAGGCCGTCGCCCAGGCGCTGGCGCGCTCGCACGACGTGCCCGATGATCCCGTGCGGCTGCTCGCCGCCCTCGGAGGGTTCGAGATCGCAGGCAATGTCGGCGTCATCCTGGCCGCCGCCGCACATCATCGCGTCGTCGTGCTCGACGGCTTCATCACCGCGGCCGCCGCTCTCGTGGCCACCCGGCTCTGTCCGGCCGTCCAGGGGTACCTCGTGGCCGCTCACCAATCACATGAACCCGGCCACCGCGTACTGCTCGACGCGCTCGGAGCCGCACCGCTGCTCAGCCTCGACATGCGGCTCGGCATGGCGGCGGGCGCCGTCCTCGCCCTCGGACTTATCAACACGCTTCTGGCCACCGCGGCCTGCACACCTGTTGCCGAGTCAGTCGGCCTCGCGACCGGCCGGACGGATACACGATGAGCCCTTCGATCCCTGGCGTTGTTTTCGACCTGGACGGGACACTCGTCGACAGCTGGCTGTTGCACCTGCGCTGTCTGCGAGGCGCGGGCGAAGCGCTGGGCGCGGGGCGGATCAGTGCCGCCGCCCTCACGGCCGCGCAGCGCCCGACGGACCTTGGCACACTGTCTGAACTCTTCGGCGCGGAACGGGTCGAAAGCGCTCTCCGGGCGTACCGCGCCGTGCTGCACCGGGAGTTGGCCCTGCCCACGTCTCCCGCCCCGGCGCTGCCGTATGCCCATGACGTACTGGACGAGCTGCGCCACGAAGGCGTGCCGGTTGGCATCTGCACCGGCCGCTCGCGCTCGGACGCCCAGGCACTGCTCGACGCGTCCGGCCTCGACGTCGCGGTCACGGTGGCTCGGGAAGACGCGCCCCGCCCCAAACCCGCCCCCGACGGGCTGTTGCGGGCGCTGAGGCGGCTTGGCCTGACCCCCGATGCGGCGGTGTACGTCGGCGACCGACCCAGCGACGCGGAGCAGGGCGCGGCGGCGGGCGTCCGGACCCTGCTCCTCGCTGGGGAGCGGCCACCCCTCGGCCACTCCGCAACGGCTGGCTCGGTGTCAGGACTTGGCCTGCTGACAAAAGAACTCCGAAGGGACGGACGATGACGAGCACCGGTCTGTTCGACGCCGTGCGGAGCGGACCAATCGCGGCGGACCGTACCGCGCTGGTGGCCGGCGATCGCCCGTGGACGCTCCGGCAGCTGCTGCACGCGGCCGATGTCTTCGCCGGGTATCTGCAGAGGAACTGCCCCGGGGGGAGTGTCACCTCGCGGGTCAGCGACCCGGCCGCCACAGTCGCGGTCGCGCTCGGCTGCGATCTCGCGGGGGTGCCGGTCGTGCACCGGGACCCGTCCCTGCCGGGCACGGTCCCCGGCCCCACTGTCCAAGACGGCCAGTCCGCGCCTGCCGCAGGTGCGGAGTGCCAGATCGTCGACGCGGGTGAGGTCCGGTTGCGGATAATCACTGCCGCGGGCGAGGCCATGCCACCCGAACTGCCCGCGGGCGCACAGGTGTTCCTGACCTCGGGCTCCACCGGCACACCGGCTGCCGTGGTCAGGACGGCGGCTGCCGTAGTCGCCGACGCGCGACGGGTGGGCCGCTTCCTCGGGTATGCCCCCGACTCCCCGGTGGCCGTTGCCGTCCCGCTCTGCCACAACTACGGGTTCAACTACGGCATCGTCGCCCCGCTGCTGCTCGGCGCGCCCGTCGTGTGCTGTCCGTCGCGCGTCGTGCCGTCCCAGATCGCACGCGCCGTCTACCGGCATGGGGCAAGGACCTTGATCGCCCTGCCCGCGCACTACGGACTGCTCGCGGATGGTCGCACCGCGCCCGACGGAATGCCGGACGCCGGGCTCGCCTCGCTGCGCAACGCCGTCTCGGCCGGCGCCCCGCTGGTCCCCGGTGTGGCGGGCCGGATCGCGGAGCGTTTCCCGTTTACGCTCTACAACTGCTACGGCTCGTCGGAGGCCGGAGCGGTGACACTCGGCCGCGTGGACGGCACCGAGCCGCCAGGCCATGTGGGTGCGCCGCTGCCCGGTGTGGCCGCCCGCATCGCAGAAGTGCCCGATGCGCCGGGCGCACGCGGACGTACAGGAGAACTCCTGCTGCGTACCGACGCGTTGGCCTACGGAGTGGTCACTGCCGGGGAGCACGTCCCGCTCGCGGACGAGGATGGCTGGTACCGGACCGGCGACCTGGCCACGAAGGACGTGGAGGACGGCGGCATCACTCTGCTCGGCCGGATCGGCCTCATGATCAACGTTGCCGGCAAGAAGGTCAGCCCGCGCGAGGTGGAGCAGGTGCTCATGAGTCACCGGGCCGTAGCCGAGGCCCAGGTACTGGCGGCCGACGACGGCCCCCGGGGGCAGGTGCCGGTGGCCCGGGTGGTCCTGCGGGACCCCGTCGCCGCCGAAGCGCTGATCCGCTGGTGCCGATCGAAACTGGCTCCGCACCAGGTTCCGCGACGCATCACATACGTGCCGGAGCTGCCTCGCTCCGCCATGGGCAAGGCGCTCAGGGACGTACCGGCTGAGCCGGCCGGGGAGCCACGATGACAGCGCCCATGCCCATGGATCCGGCGGACTGCCCCAGCGGGACGCAGCCCGAATCCGCACGCGGCCGCTTGAGTGCTGCCGGGCGCCTGCTGCTGGTCACGGACGGCACGGTGACGCCCATGCTGGAACAGCTCACCGGTGAACGCCTGGCCACCTCCGGCCTTGTGCAGTCCCCCTTGTCGGCGAATCCGCAGCTCGCCGCCACGCTGGAGCTCGCCGTCGGCCGTACGTTGATCCGACGCACCACAGACCTGGTGGGAGCCGAGTCGGGGGTTGTGTACGTGCGGGCCAGATCGGTCATGGCGGCCGACATGCTCCCGCCCCCGCTCCGCGCCGATCTGCTCAACACTCGGGAACCCATCGGCCGCCTGTTGAGCCGTCACCGGGTGGAGTCCCGTCGGGAACTGCTGCACTGGGAGGTGCAGGGCCCGCCGGAGGGGCCGGTCACGGCGAGCCGCCGCTACCGCATCGTCATGGGCGGCAGGCCGACCCTCCTTGTCGACGAGTCGTTTTCAGCCGCGTGCTTCGCATGCACGTGCTTCGAATGAATGGGAAGAGATCGGTGAACACAGTGAAGCCTGAGCTCCGCCACCGTGCGGAATGGGCGTTCTTCGCGGTGCTGCCGCGAGCCCATCGAGGGCTTGCCCTTGCCTGGTGGGCTCTGGTCCTGCTGCGTGGCGCTCTGCCCGCCGCGTTCACGGTCGCCGTCGGCGTGTTCCTGGCCTCCGTGCACGACGAAGGGGAGCTTCTGGGGCCGCTGGCACTGGTGAGCGCGGTGTTCGTGCTCATGCAGCTGCTGGCCCCGGTCCACACGCAAGTCGGGGCCAACCTCGGCGACCGACTCGCCTCGTGGCTGCACGACTGCTTGCTGCGAACGACCACGGGCCCCGAGGGAATGGCCCATCTTGAATCCCCGGAGCTCACCGAGGACCTCACCGTGGCCCGGGACTTCGACCTCGGCATATCGGGGCCGCCGCTGAACCTCTCGCTGGGGATGATTGCCGGAGGACTCATCGAGGCAGTCGCCGGCCTCGCCCAGGCCGCTGTCCTTGCCCGGTACCACTGGTGGGCGGCGGTTCTGGTGGGCGGAGCCTGGGCCGCGACGCACTGGTTGCTCAGGGAGAGCTCCACATGGGACCGGGGCACCGACGAAGTGGCACGTGCCCAACGGCAGGCTGAGTACGCCTATCGGCTGGCGGTGGAACCGCCCGCCGCCAAGGAGCTGCGGATCTTCGGCCTGAGCGAGTGGACCGTTGCCCGCTTTGCCGCCAACCGCCGCCGCCTGGTGCAACTGCGGTGGCATGCCACCCGGTTGCGGCAGCGGCCGATGCGCTGGACGGTCGCCGTACTCGTGGGCGCCAACGGGCTGTTGTTCTGGTCGCTGGCCCGCGACGCAGCCTCCGGTCACCTGCCCATCAGCGAGGTGATCATCTACGCTCAGGCCGCGCTGGGCACCGCCGCACTCGCCTTTGGGGGCCTGAACTGGTCGCTGCCGCTGGCCGCTCAGGGCGTGGCCGCCGTACTCCGCCTGGACAAGCAGATGCAGTCGCTGGGGCGGCTCCCCTCCGGAGAGCTGCCCGCGACGGACCGGCCGTCCGCGACGCTGCGGTTTCGCGACGTCCACTTCTCCTACGCCACGGACCCGCGCCCCGTCCTCAACGGCCTGGACCTCACCGTGGAGGCGGGCACTTCACTGGCCGTCGTCGGAGTGAACGGAGCCGGTAAGACCACCTTGGTCAAGCTCCTCTGTCGGCTGTACGACCCGGATCGCGGAGCCATCGAAGCGGACGGCGTCGACCTGCGGGACTTCGACGTGGAGTCGTGGCGCGGCCGGGTCGCCGCGGCCTTTCAGGACTTCGTGCGCTACGAACTGCCGCTGCGCGACAACGTGGCCCCGCTCGGGGCCCCCGACGTGCTGCTCAACGCCGCCCTGGCTGATGCGGGGGCAGCGGGGCTCGCCGACCTGGATCAGGTGCTCGCCAGCGGATACGACGGAGGCACGGACCTCTCCGGTGGCCAGTGGCAGCGCATCGTGCTGGCCAGGGTGCTGTGCGCGGTACGGCAGGGGGCCGGGGTGGTCATCCTCGACGAGCCCACCGCGCAGCTGGACGTCCGCGCCGAAGCGGCGCTCTTCGACCGCATCCTCGGCGCCACCCGCGGTTGCACGACCGTCCTCATCTCCCACCGGTTCTCGACCGTGCGGCACGCGGACCGCATCTGCGTACTGGACGAAGGACGGGTCGCCGAGTCGGGGACGCACGAGGAACTCATGGCCGCGGGCGGGCAGTACCGCGAGATGTTCGACCTTCAGGCCTCCCGTTTCCACGGCGAGCACCCTGACGGCGCCGAGCATGCCGAGGTACCCGACGAAGCCGATGAGGAGGTGACGGGCCGTCGTGCCTCCCACGCCTGACGAGCCGTTCAGCCGGCTCCCCACCGCTTCCCGGTCACTCCGCCGCTCCCTGACCCTGGGATACCGCGCGGCCCCGCTGCTCCTGCTGGCCGCGTTCGCGGTTTCCGTCGCGGCGGCCGTGCCCGACGCGCTCTTCGCCTTGGGGCTCGCCGCCCTCGCCGACGCGATAGCCGCGGACGACAGGACGGCAGTTCTGTGGGCCGCGCTCGGACTCGCGCTGCTCGCGGCGGGAGGCTGGCTCCTGAACACCTTGGCCGAGCGGGTCAACCGCCGTTTCGCCGACCGTGCCGGAATCGTCGTCGAGTCACACGTCGCCCGCCTGCAGTCCGAAATCGTCACGGTCGAACACCAGGAGCGACCCGCATATCTGGACCGACTCTCCCTTCTGCGTGACCACGCCCCTGCCCTTAGCGAGCTCTACCAGCAACTCTTCGCGGTGGCCGGGGTGATATTGCGGCTCGTCCTCACCGTGGGGTTGCTGATGTCCGTCCACCCGGCGCTCAGTCTGCTGAGCGTCTGCGCGCTGCCGGCCGTGGTGGTCTCGGGCCGACGAGCTGGCGTCGAGAAGCGGGCCGAGGAAGCGGGATCCCAGCACGACCGGCGCGCACGCCACCTCTTCATGCTGGGCAGCACCCCTGCCGCCGGGAAGGAGGTGCGGGTCGCGGGCGTACAGCAACGGCTCCGGGAGGAGTGGCTGGCAGCCTGGGAACGGCGCTACCGGCCGATGGCCCGAGCCAGGTGGGCGACGGCGGCCTGGCAGTCCGCCGCGTACGCCTTCTTCGGTGCCGCGTTCTGCGTCTCGGTGGGGTGGGTGGCCCTGCACGCCGACGCCCCCGCGGGACAGGTCCTGCTGGTACTCACCGCCGGCAGCCGACTGTCCCAGTACGTCGGCCAGACGGTCAGCCAGACGCACTTCTTCCGGACCATCTGGCTGGACTGCGCACGCCGTCTGACTTGGCTGGAGGAGTACGCGCACGCGGTGCGGGACGGGGCCGACACACCGGTTCCCGACCGGCTCCGCGAAGGCATCACGTTCGAGAAGGTCTCTTTCACGTACCCCGGGACGGACCACACGGCACTGCGGGACGTGCACCTCACGCTCCCGTCAGGCTCCGTGGTGGCCGTCGTGGGAGAGAACGGGGCGGGCAAGTCCACCCTCGTCAAGCTGCTGTGCCAGTTCTACCGGCCAACGGCGGGACGGATTACGGTCGATGGCGCGGATCTGTCGCGGATTCCCGCCGACGGCTGGCGACGGCGGATCTCCGGCGCCTTCCAGGACTTTGTCAAGTTCGAGTACACGGCAAGGGATTCGGTCGGACTGGGCGATCTGGCGCAGGCCGACGATCCCGCCGCCGTCGAAAGGGCCGTCGAGCGAGCCGGGGCCACGGTGGTGACGGCACGGCTACCGCAGGGGCTCGACACTCAGTTGGGAGGGACGTGGCCGGGTGGTGTGGAGCTGTCCCACGGTCAGTGGCAGCGGGTGGCACTCGCCCGGGGGTACATGCGCCGCGACCCGCTTCTTCTGGTCCTCGACGAGCCCACGTCGGCGATGGACGCGGAGACCGAGCACGCGCTCTTCGAGCGGTACGCAGAGGGGGCCCGCGCCTCCAGTGCCGCGGGCGGGATCACCGTCCTGGTGTCACACCGGTTCTCCACGGTGCGGATGGCCGACGTGATCGTGGTGCTCGACGGCGCCCACGTGGTCGAGCAAGGGACACACGAGGAGTTGATGGCCCGGGGCGGCCAGTACGCGGAGCTGTACGGCATCCAAGCGGCGGCGTACCGGTGAACACAACGAGGACTGAAAGGACACGTTCAGTGGTCTTCCCTCTGGTACGCAGCGATCCGTTCGACCCGCCGCCCGAGTACCCGCCGCGGGACGGCAGCGGACTGCGCAGAGTCTCCCTGACTTACGGGGGTAAGGCGTGGCTTGTCACCGATCACCGGACGGCCCGGGCTGTGCTCGCGGACACCCGGTTCAGTTCGGACTCGACACGGCCCGACTACCCCCTCGTTCCACTCGCCCTCAGGCGGCGCCCGGCAGGGCATCTGCTCTCGATGGACCCGCCCCAGCACTCCCGGCTGCGGCGCCTGGTCGCCGCGGAGTTCAGCACCGCGCACATCCGCACAATGCGACCGCGACTGCAAGAGGCGGTGGACCGGCTCGCCAACTCCTTCGTCGCCCGGGGAGCACCCGCGGACCTGGTTGCGGACTTCGCCGTCCCCCTGCCCTCGGTGGTCCTCGCTGTCTTCCTCGGTGTCCCCGAGAAGGACCACGGAGCTTTCGCGGCGTGGGGCGGCGAGCTCCAGCGCCATGACGCAACAGCAGCCGGGCGCCGTGTGGCGGGCGGGCGTCTGGAGCGCTATCTGGCGGGGCAGCTCGCGGCGAAGGCGCAGGCCCCCGGTAACGACTTCCTGTCCCGTCTGGCCGGGGCAACGAAGGCAGGGTTCACCGTCGAAGAGCTGGTCGGGCTCGCCACCCTGATCATCTCGGCCAGCCTCGAGACCACCTCAGGGCTGCTTTCCCTGACCATGCTGTCGCTGCTGCGCGAGCCCCTGCACGGCCGCCGGGTCCGCACCGGGCCTCGCGCCTTGGCAAGCTCAGCCGTACGGGAGGCCCTGCGGTACTGGACCGTCGTGCAACACGGTGTGGCCCGAGTCGCTACCCATGACACCGAGCTGGCGGGGTGCCGGATCCGACGCGGCGATGCCGTCATCGTCCACCTGCCCACCGCAAACCGGGATCCGGCCGCTTACCCGGCCCCCGACACCTTCGACCCGGCCCGCCGGGCCCAGGGCCATCTCGCGTTCGGCCACGGTGTCCACCGCTGCCTGGGCGGCTCGCTCGCGCAGAGCGTCACGGAGGTGGCGGTGACGGCCCTGCTGCGTGCGGCGCCCGCGCTGCAGTTGTCGGATCAGCACATGGACCTGCGGTTCCTGGACGACCGGCTCGTCTACGGCCTGCATGCTCTGCCCGTCACCTGGGATGCGTGAGCGCCGCATGTCGCGATGGAGGACGAGCGACATCACGGCTGTCGTCGACCGGGTGCGCAGAGTGCCGTCACAGCACCGGGAGTACCGCCTCGGCATCGAGGACGCTCGGCGGGTGCACGGCCTGTCCGAAGAGCTCGTGTCCCAACTCCTGGACGCCGGATTCCCGCATGCCGTCTCCGGCCGCACCGTCCTGATGGACGGCCTTGACCTCGCCAACTCCTCGGCGCAGCTACGGCTTCCGTCGGCCCGAACCATGGCCTTGCGTGGCTGGGCGCCCGCCCTCCGTGCCGAGGCGTCCGGGCGGTCGCCGGCCCGCACCGTGACAGTCGAGCCGCACTGCCCCGCACCCGGCCATGCCGGTCCGTGCCGCTTCCGGCTCACGCCCGAAGTCGCCGAGCACTTCGGTCCGGGGCCGAACGCGGCTTCCGGAACCTGGTGCGCGCAGCTGCGCCCGAGCCGGGGCGGCAGCGTGCTGCTGCCGGAGCGGATGCGCGAGCTGACCTCTCTGCTCGACGGCGTCGACTTCCATCTGCTGCCCCGGGCCCTCCACCACGACCTGGGATTCCTGCGCGGCAACGGGCTCGCCGACTGTCCGCTCGCTGCGGAGTTCCTGGCCCGTGCGGCGGCGGAGCTCGGGTTCACCTCACGCAAGGCGTTCGGGATTTTCCTGGCCGCACCCTATGCCACCCCACACCTCTGGCTCGACCTCTGGGTCGACGGGGCGTGGGCCGCGGTCGACCCCCACTTCCTGAGCATGCTCGCCGACTTGGGCATTGTCGACGGCGCCGAGTGGCCTCCGTTCCGGACGCTGGGAGGCGCCGCCTGGCGGCTGTGCGGCAAGGACACTCCGCTGGTTCTGCACGGTGACCGCCACGCCCCCTATTCACTGCTGGCCAAGCAAGGAGAGTCCGATGACGGACGAACACAGCGGCGTTGACACCGACGCGGGCCTGACCGGGATGGCTTACGACTACACCCTCGGCGTCATCGCGGAGGTCCTCGACATGCCGGCCGCGGAACTCGACGACGTGGACTCGTTCACGTCGCTGGGGCTCACGTCCCTTCAGAACATGAACGTTGTGGCGCGGTTCGACCAGGACTTGTGCGGCGTCCCTGTCCTCCTGCTCTTCGACTGCCCCTCCCCCAGCCAGGTGGCCGCCTACGTGGTCGAGCACAAGAAGGACGAACTCGTCAGAGCTCTGGCCGATGGGGAGAATAGGTGAGCGGCGTGGACCACAGTGCGGACGAAGACATCGCTGTCGTGGGGATGACCGGACGTTACCCGGCCTCCCCGGATCTGGAGACCTTCTGGCGCCGCCTCCTGCAGGGAGACGACTGCGTCACAGAGATACCGAAGGAGCGCTGGGACTGGCGGAACTTCGCGGACGCGGCACGCGCGGAGTCGTACTCCTACAGCCGCTGGGGAGGCTTCCTCGACGGCATCGAAATGTTCGAACCCGGCTTCTTCTCCATCTTGCCGAGGGACGCAGTGACCATGGACCCGCAGGAGAGGCTCTTCCTGGAGAGCTGCTGGTTCCTGCTCGAAGAGAGCGGCTACCTGGGGCCATCCACCCACGAGCCGGACACCGGCGTCTTCGTGGGACTCATGCACAACACCTACGGCAGCATCGGGGCCACCGCATGGCCGCGCGGCCACTTTCGGGGCGCCCGCTCGTCACACTGGTCCACGGCCAACCGTGTGTCGCACTATTTCGACTTCCACGGCCCGAGTCTCGCCGTAGACACGGCGTGCTCCTCCTCCTTGACCGCCATACACCTGGCCTGCGAGAGCATCAGGCGACAGGAGTGCACGATGGCCGTGGCCGGCGGTGTCAATCTCATTCTCCATCCGGCCCGTTATGCCTCGCTCTGTGCGATGAAGATGCTTGCGCGGGACGGTGCGTGCAAAGTCTTCGACGAGCGTGCGGACGGGTTCGTCCCGGGGGAAGGCGTGGGCGCTGTGCTCCTGAAGCGCATGGGGCAGGCCCTGCGGGACGGGGATCGGATCTGGGGCGTGATCAAAGGCAGCTTCCTCAGCTCCGAGGGCCGCACCATGGGGTACACCGTGCCGAGCCCCGCGGCCCAAGAGGCGCTGATCAGCAGAACGCTGCGCCGTTCCGACATCGCTGCGGAGACCATCGGCTACGTCGAGGCGCACGGCACCGGCACCGCCTTGGGCGATCCGATCGAGGTGGCCGGGCTCACCCGGGCGTATGCGAAGGCCGGGGTCCGCCCGGGCAACTGCGGCATCGGGTCGGTGAAGAGCAACATCGGCCATCTGGAGGGCGCGGCCGGCATCGCCGGACTGACGAAGGCCCTGCTTCAGCTGAAGTTCCGGACGCTCGTCCCCACGCTTCACCTCGGTACGCCCAACCCGAGGATCGACTTCGGCTCGACGCCGTTTCGTCCGGTGCGCTCCCGCACCGACTGGGAGACCGACGGCCACCCCCGGCGCGCGGCCGTCAGTTCGTTCGGCGCCGGCGGGGCCGACGTCCACCTGATCGTGGAACAGCCCCCCGAACCGCCCTCGGATCCGAGCTCGGACCAAGTTCCCGATCCGCGTCCCGCCGCTCACACCTTCGTGCTGTCTGCGCGTAATCGGGACCAACTCGCCCGGCTAGCCCGGGAGACTGTGGACTCCCTCGACCGTGGGCCGCTGCGCGACGTGCCGATGCACCGCCTCGCGCACACCAGCCAAGTGGGCCGCAGGGAGATGCGCGAGCGGCTGGCGGTTGTGGTCCGTGACCCGTCCCAACTGCGGGGCCAACTCGACGATTTCGCCCGCGGGGACAGTCCGCGCGGCGTCCACACCGGACGTACGCGCGGCGCACCCGGTCATGCTCCACAACCTGCCGTGGCAGCGGATCATCCGGACGCCGCACGCCTCTGGTGCCTGGGAGCCCCTGTCGCGTGGGACGGCCAGTGGTCCGAAAGACGCCCCCTCAGAGCGGCGCTTCCCCCCTATCCCTTCACTCGCAAGCGCTACTGGGCCGTGGACGACGACGGCCGGAACGGACCCCAGGATGACTGAACCCACAGCTTTGCCCTCGCTGGTCCTCGCGGACCTGATGGGGCTCATGCACGCGTTCCTGCTCGGTGATGAGGAGCAGATCTCCCCCGATGACGATTTGCTCGACCTCGGCTTCGACTCCGTCTCGCTTGCAGAGCTGCTCGCCAAGATCAACAAAATGTTCGGGACGGAACTCGAGGCCTTCGTCATCTTCGACTGCCCCAGCCTGGGCGAGCTGAGCGGCCACCTCGTGGATCACTACGGCACGGACCTGCTGCGCCATTACGAAGGAGTCCCGGAGTGACCCACACCGTGACTTTCAGCGGTGCGCGGACCATGACCGAGCCGTTGACGTGGACCCAGCACCAGACGTGGAAGAACCTGCGGATCTTCGCACCGCAGGACACCAACGTGGGCTGGTACCAACCTGTACCGGACGGACTGGCGGCCGACGACGTCTGTCGTGCCCTGGGCCGCGTGGTCGAGAACTTCGAGTCGCTCCGTACCCGGTACGACACCACGCACGCGGGAGAGCCGTGCCAGATCGTCGAAGCCCAGGGCAGCATCCAGGTGGAAGTGGTTCGCAGCCGGGCGGGCGAGGCGGAGGACGTGGCGCGGCGGCACATGGAGGAGCTGGCCAAGAGGCGGTTCGAGCACGCGTCGGAGCTGCCGGCCCGGTTCGCCGTCGTCCTCCTCGGCGGTGCCCCCGCGTATCTCGTGGTGTCCGCCTCCCACTTGTCCCTGGACGGCTATGCCTGCGCCCTGGTCGAAGAAGCACTGGCAGCGGAGCTCGGCGGTGGACAGCCGGGGGGCGTTCCCGCGCCACGGCTCCAGCCGGTGGACCGGGCCCGCCTGGAGCGGTCGCCCGAGGGCCGGCGACGGAACACCGCGGCGTTGGCCTATTGGGAGCGCACCCTGCAGGACTGCCCGCCCAAGAACTTCCCCCGCCCCGGCCGGGGCGGCGCCGGCACGCGGTGGCACCGTGCCGTGATGTACTCCCCGGCGGTCGAAGCGGCCGCCGGGCTGCTGGCCGCGCGCTTCCGTGTGAGCTCCTCCGCCATCTGCCAGGCTGCCACCGCCGCTCTCGTCGGGGCACTCTCGGGACACGACCGGTGCGTCTTCTCCGAAGTGGTCTCCAATCGCGCCGCCCTCGCCGACAAGACGTACGTCGGTGATCTGGCCCAGGGCGCAGTGGTGTCGGTCAGGACCACAGGAGCGACTTTCGCCGAGCTGGCCCGGGAGGTGTGGCTGGCCAGGATCGAGGCGTACTCGCATAGCCGCTATCACCCGCTCGACCTGGACGAGCTGTGGCCACAGGTGGAGCGCGCGCGTGGCGAGAAGATTCTCCTGGATTGTTTCTACAACGACATGGCCACGGCTCGGCGAACACGCCTTCCTGCCCAGGAAGGCGGGCTACATGCCCTGCTCGGCAGGACCAGAGTGCGGGAGGAGCCCGTCGCGGTGGACACCGACGCCAGGCTCTCCCTGCATGTGTACAGCTCTCCGGCAGGGGCGGAGTTCGCCTTGCGCACCGACCCCGCGTACGTGCCGGGTCCCGGCGCCAGTCAATTCCTGTGCGCAATGGAGGAGTTGCTGGTCGCGGAGACGGAAAGCCCGGGCCTGCGACGGCCCATCGATTACATAGCGGAATCTATCGAAAGGTGCACCACCGTATGACGTCGACCGGCCGCGTAGCCCTCGTAACCGGCGCCAGCCGCGGCATTGGATTTGCCATAGCGCAGACACTCGTGGAACGCGGCGACCGTGTGTGCATCACGGCCCGGGGCGAGGAGGGCCTTGCAGCGGCGGTCGAACGCCTGGGCGGGCCCGGCCGTGTGATCGGCGTGCCAGGGCGTGCGGAGGAGGAGATCCACCAGAACTCGGCGGTGACCGCGACGCTGGAGCGGTTCGGCCGCATCGACCATCTGGTCAACAACGTGGGGACGAATACCGCGTTCGGCCCGCTGACCGGTATCGACATGGCCGCCGCGCGCAGCATCATCGATGTCAACGTCCTCTCGGCCCTGGGATTCACCCAGCACGTGCATGCTGCGTGGATGGCTGACCACGGTGGTGCGATCGTCAATGTCGCCTCCATATCCGGCTTGGGCGCCGCCCCCTTCATGGGGCTCTACGGGGTCAGCAAGGCGGCGATGATCAGCCTCACTACGCAGCTCGCCTATGAATTGGCCCCGGACATCCGCGTCAACGCGATCGCTCCCGCTTTGGTGAAAACGGCGTTCGCCGCAGGGGCGTATCAGGGGCGGGAAGAGGAAACCGCGGCGACCTACCCGCTTCAGCGCATCGGCGAGCCCGACGACATTGCGGGAGCGGTCGCCTTTCTCCTGTCCGGGCAATCGGCATGGATGACGGGGCAGACGCTGGTGTTCGACGGCGGCATCACACTCCGAGCTGACCGCGGGGGAGCCCGCAGAGCACGCCGAGCGCGGTCCGTGACGTGAGCACCCAGAGGCCTTCCTGTGAGGAGTGACGAATGGATTTCAGCCTGCTGTACTTCGCCAACCGTGAAGTGAAGGATGCGGCATCGGAGTACGAACTGCTCCTGCGGACCGCCGAGTTCGCGGACAAGAATGGATTCAAAGCATTGTGGCTGCCGGAGCGCCACTTCCACCCCTTCGGCGGGGCGTACCCCAATCCGGCCGTCGCAGCGGCGGCGATCGCCGTGTCCACCCAGCACATCCGGCTGCGGGCCGGCAGCGTCGTCGTCCCCCTGCACGATCCACTGGAGATAGTCGAGAACTGGTCCATGGTGGACAATCTGTCGCGAGGCCGCGCTGACCTGGCGCTGGCCACGGGGTGGGTGGCCAATGACTTCGTGCTGGCTCCGGACCGGTACCCCGACCGCCGCCGTCTCATGTTCGACAACATCGACGTCATCCGTGATGTGTGGGACGGAAAACCGGTCGAACGTGTCAATGGTTCGGGCGAAACAGTCCAGGTCTGCACCTATCCGCGGCCGTTCCAGTCGTCTCCCGAAGTGTGGGTGACGGTCACGGCGAATCCCAGAACATTCGAGGAAGCTGGAACCCGGGGCCTGAACATTCTGACCGCGCTGCTCTTCCAAAAGGTGGACGAGCTTTCCGCCAACATCCGTAGGTACCGCGCGGCACGCGCAGCTGCGGGCCACGACCCGGCGGCCGGGACGGTGACCCTCATGGTGCATGCGTTCGTCGGAGAGTCGGACCGTGCTGTGCGCGATGTCGTGAAGTCGCCCTTCCAGAATTATCTGTTGTCCTCGTTCGACCTCTGGCGCGGACAGTGGGACGGTCTGCGCACGGCCGACCAGAAAGACGTTGTTGCCTTTGCCTTTGAACGCTACTTCCGCACCGCCGCCCTCTTCGGGTCGGTCGAGCGCTGCGTTGCCTTCGCCCAGTCACTCGCCGGTGCCGACGTGAACGAAATCGCGTGCCTGGTGGACTTCGGCATCGACGGCGAAACACTGCTCGCCGCGCTGCCTTACCTGAATCAGGTCAGAGTGCGGAGTAGCGAGCCGACGCCGGGCGAGAGCTCCACCGCGAGGGGGAACTGAGTGAGTGAGGACTTGATTCTCGTCACCGGCGGCGCCGGATTCATCGGCTCCCACCTGGTCCTGAGGCTGCTTTCTCAGTATCCCCGAGCTCGCATCGTCACCGTGGATAACCACTTCACAGGCAGCTTGTCCAACCGTGTGATGGACGAACGCGTGACCCATGTGGAGGGAAGCACCTGCGACATCACGAAACTGTGGCGCCGACTCCGGTTTCCAGCTCCGCGCGTTGTGTACCACCTGGGAGAGTACTCCCGTATCGCCCAGTCCTTCGAAGAGCCCGACAGAGTCTGGGAGTTCAACCTTCTCGGCACGAGAGAAGTCGTACGCCTCTGCCTGGACCATGGCGCTCGGCTCGTCTATGCGGGCTCGAGCTCCAAGTTCGGAGAAAACGGCAGGGATGAACATCTCAGCCCCTACGCGTGGACCAAAGCGAAGAACGTCGAGTACATCCGCAACATGTCCGACTGGTATGGACTTGACTACGTCATCACCTATTTCTTCAACGTGTACGGCCCTCGACAGATATCTACCGGTTCCTACTCGACCGTCATCGGAATCTTCGAGGAGCAGATGCGCACGGGCCATCCGCTGACGGTGGTGGCCCCAGGAATCCAAATGCGCGACTTTACACACGTCGACGACATCGTCGAGGGTGTCGTCATCTGCGCCGAGGAAGGGAACGGAGACGGGTATCTGCTCGGCAGCGGTGTGGAACACCGCATCATCGACGTAGCCGGAATGTTCGGAGGGCCGGTGGAGTTGATCCCGCCACGGCGCGGTGAACGCATTCGTGGCCGGGCGGATATATCCAGGGCGCGGGCGCTCGGCTGGGAACCGAAAAGGAGTTTGCAGGACTACATCGCCGGTCTGCGACAACGACTGCCGAAGATGTCCCGTGGGGCGGTCTAATGAGCTCGTGCATGGTTGGCGGTGGCGCGTCGAAGGCCGCGGGTTCGCCGTTGTGTTCACGTTCGCGCACCGCTGCCGAGGGTCGTGCTCTGTTGGTGGGAGAGGAGTCCGGCGACGGTTTGGATGATGTCGCTCATGTGCTCGCGGCGTCCGTGGTGTGCGAGGACCCGCCAGTTCTTGAGATGGCCGATGCCGTGCTCGACGCGGATACGTCGTGAGGAGTGGGCTTTGCGTCGCCGCTCGTGCATCTCCTCGTACCACTGCGGCGGGTTCTTCTTGAACTTGCGGTGCGGTGGCGTGATCACCCGGCCGCCGGTCTGGGCCCCGAGTCCCTGGTAGCCGGCATCGGCGAGGATCTCCACGGCCGGTCCGTTGGCCAGGAGCTTGGCCAGGCCCAGCTTGCGGGCGTGAGTGACGTCTGCGCAGCAGGCCGGCTCGGCTGGGCTGCAGAACAACAGCCGTCCCTCGGTGTTCGTGACGACCATTGACTTCACGGCGTTCTGCTTGTTCTTGCCGGAGATGAACTTGTCCCGGTTCTTGCGTCCGGCGGCCGGGCGGCGGACGCGGACCTCGGTGCCGTCGATGACGCCGGTCTGCCCGTCGGTGCCGAGGTGGTCGATGACTTCGGCTAGCGTGCGCAGCCGCAGGCCAGGGGCGACGGTGCAGCCCCGCTCGGCAAGCAGAGGCCGTACCTCACCGATTGCACGCGTGATGGTGGAGCGGTCGACACCGGTCCAGCAGGCCAGCACGTCATGCGTGGCACAGTGCCGGAGGTTGACCAGGATCGCCAACAGCCGGTCGACGAAGATCAGTTTGTGCTTGGCCCCCGCACCGACTGACCGTCGGCGGGGCCGCAACTCCAGTGCGGCCTGGTGGCGCTCGTGCCACAACGGACCAATCTCGGCGACGAGTTCAGCGATCACGTCGGACGTCAGCCTGGTGATCCGCTGACTTCAGATGATTGAGCCTTTTCAGAGTGGCCACTGATCGGGTGACGGCGAGGGGGCCACAACGCACGAGGCACCCGTGCCGTTGAGGGAGGTGTTCGAAGTCTCAA